>JAJOIW010000110.1 GCA_021209225.1 Verrucomicrobiota bacterium | reverse complement strand
TTGAAAAAAGAGTTCAGGCGATCTGGTTGCCTTCAACCCGGGTCAGCACATACTCCACTGGCAAGATCACCTCAAACTCCCTCAATGGGGCCTCCCGGATATCGAGTTCAATCATGATCTGGATGGACTGAGCATTTCTACCCAATTGATGAATGGCTATCTGAGACATGGAGACCTCAGGCAGAATTGTGTCTGCGGCAATTTGAAAGACGGATTCCGCCCCACTGAAACGATAGGCGAAAACCTGATTTCCGGAGGCTTCAGGAAAGCCACTGAGCCGGGGGAAGCGCTCTGGACTGATTTGTGTGAGGTTGGATGGATTGCGGATTTCCAGTTTGACGGCGCCCTCATTGGTGACCCGGACATGCCCCCCGAAAGCGAGAGCGCCTATGGGAATGACGCGCAGGGGTTGGATGGTGATGGGGAATGCCGGCAATATCTGCTGTGTGTAGAATCGGACCTGATACAGGCCTTTGATGGGGCGCCTGGATTCAATCTCAATCCGGCGCAGATCATCCGATTCACCCGGAAGGATTTTCCAGGACAGGATGTCTTCTCCTTCGACCCGCAGGATTTCCCCTTCCCCTTGGACTGTCAGTTCAAGTTGGTTGAGTTCGCCCTGCATCACCTGGTAATCGAGCCAGATCGACTGGCTCAGCCGGCCGGAACCCAGTGCCATCTGTGAAGTCGATTGAACTGAATAAAATTCCTTGGTGGAAACCTCAGGCGATTTGGATTTCCATGAGAGGGAAAAGCCACCAGTCGGTTTGAGAAATCCCAGCGCCGAATCCGATTCCCAATGCACATCGCCCATCGGCTGGATCTCAAAACTCGAATCCTTATCCCATCCATGAAGGGAAATGGGCCGCAGGGGTGAGTCTGCAACATAGACATTCACGGCATGATTCTGAATGCTGTCCTGGACCCGGCAATGGAACCGGACTGTGGTCTCAATGCGGGCCGGTTTGTCCGATTCGACATAATATGTGCCGGACTCAAAAATCAATCTGGCGGAGGTTTCGGAGAGGGAATACGCCACCACACCGATGTCGCCACCAACCAGGGCAATGCGACCACCGCCCGTGTTTTTAATGTCAGCCACCCCGGACAATACCATTCTCACCAGCTTGGCATCGCGATCCAGGCTCGCCTCCAATTCAAATTCATTGAAGCTATTGGCAAAGAGATCCGGCTCATTCGGGTTGAGCCGGAAAATGGCCTTGTAGTCGGCTCCACGGATTTCAAACTGGAATTGTTGGACACGAGTATTCTGATCGGTCACCTGCTCACTGGAGTGGAATAAGGCACTTCCTTGAAAGAGTTGGGTCAGGTGGAATGGCCCATCAGCTGCACCTTGAGGTTCCCGAGCACAGCATCCGCCATGGGAAATTCAAAGGGCGTTGGAGCAAAGTCAGTGAGGGGGGCCTTCTGTTGATAGCGACTTTGGAACTGGATGAGGATCTGGTCGCTCTCCTGCCCCTCGCCAAGTGGCACGATTTTCAACTCATGATCTTTCCCCCCGGGCAGTGCCTGAAGTGAATAGCGGAACTGGCCAACCGGCTCGATTGAGATGACTGGCGTTCCGGATATTCCCGGGACACGGATATTCAATTCATTCCATTTGCCTTTCAGCCGAACCAACCGTATCTCCCAGGATTCCACTAACGACGTGGCACCTGCGACCAGTTCCCCATCCAGTTCCACCAGATATTTCAATGGCTCATCCGGGGTATCGACATGAGGTTTGATGGCCCCGTGAATATGGAATTCTGATGTGCCTGTGGTGGCGTCGGCATGTGCCTGGATGTGGACATTCTCGACCTGCCCCTCCAGAACTTGTCCTGGTGAGATCTGTGGATTCATGAGGAGGGCAGAAAGGACCGCAATCCATGTCCCCAGAAATCGTGGGACCAGGAACATGCCTTGGCGGTGGTCTGAAACATCTCGTTGTATTGCTGTTTCATGGGATTTTTTTATGAAATCGGATATGGGGATTCAGGTCACGGATTCAACAATTGAGCGGCCTGGATCATGGCCATGAGTCGGATGGGTTGAGTATCCGGATGGTATACGGCTGCGACCTCCTGGGCCCAGGTGTAAAGTTGGCTGAGTTCAATCTGAGTGGCGTACGGGTTTCCACCCAGCCATTCGCCAAATGCACTGGCCGCAACAGCCAGTCGCATTGAGGGCGGCGCCAAAGACATCTGCGGGGCCGGACCACGGTAATCGATGAATCGATCCGATTCATGATAGGATTGGGTTACCGGGTCGCGATAGCGGATTCGCACCCAACCAATCGGCCCGGAACCATTCTCATCCACCTCCATGGTATAAAGTGCCTGTCCGCTTTCAGCTTTGCCGATCTCTGCGGCATCGACGGTGTTATCGCGGAACTGTTCAGCGGTCAGCCTGTGCTTCTGGTATCCGATCTGGCGGTAGCGGCGAACCCGGTTGGGATTGAATTCAACCTGAACTTTGACATCAGAGGCTGCCACCTCAACGGATTTCAACCAGGATTTTTCAAAAAATTCCTGCGCCTGCCCGGGTGAGGAGAGAAATCCATACCGCCCATCGCCATGTCGGGTCAGTTCCTCCAGCAACTCATCATCATATCCATCCCAACCAATCCCGAAGCAATCCAGTGCCCCCCCACGCAGACGGTTTTCCTGCACCATCCGGGAAAGGGATCCACCGCGGATTTCACCCAGATTTGCGGCCCCATCCGTCAGCAACAGGATCCGGTTGCTGCCACCCTGCAGGAAGTGAGCGAATAACTTTTCGGAAGCCAAAGCCAGAGCCGACTCAAGATGAGTGCCACCCGACGGACGAAGCCCGCTGACCAGTTCCACCAGTTCGACCGTCCCTCCTGGCTGCCCATCCAGCCACAGTGTCGGAGTCATGGCAAAGCCAATGAATGTCACCACATCCCGCTCCGAAAGATTCGATTCCAGCACATCCATAATGCGCACCAGTGTCCGTTTCCGGTCCTCCCTCTCCATGGATCCGGAAGTATCCGCGAGGATCACGAGGTTCAAACCGCCTGAACGGTCCAACCCGGTGGCACTTGCTGTGACCCCCACTCTCATCACTTCGCGTCCCATTTCAAATGGCCACTCGGCCCGCTCGACCGTGACCCGGAATTTCTCCTCTGCTCCAGGTTGGGGATCCCGATAATGAAAGGCATTCAGAAACTCCTCTGACCGGATAAGCTGGCGATCCGGCATCACCCCATTCATCAGGGATTCATGCGCCAACTCAAAGGAGACATCGCTCACATTCAGGGAAAATGTCGACAGCGCATTCCCGGCGGTCTCGACTTCGGGAAAGGGCTCGGATTCGCTGGCGGGATCCAGTGCCAGGCTGAGAACTTCAGATTTCAATCCCCGACCCAACGACAGGATATCCTCGACTCCTTCAGAGAATTTCTTGTCTGATTTCAGTTGTTCGAGATAGTCCGATTCAGCGGCAATGCCTGAATCGAGAGCCCCCAGCTGGGAAACCTTACCGGATGCCTGGAATTCCCAATGGGATTCTGGGGCATTCTGACTTGGCATTGGGGCACCATAGAGTTCATCGCTCTGCCCACCCCTTCCGTTCTGGAAGTCCATCGGAGCAGGATTCATTTCTTTGAGTTCCTGTGCCAGATGATCGCGGCCCAAGCGATTGATGGCGGGCACTGGCTGAGTGACCCCATTCTGAAATGAGAACCTGGAGTCGGCTGATACTTGACTTGTGAAAGCATCCGAAGTTGGGGGCACAGCGGCAGAAGGCTCCGCGAACCAGTTCTCACCAAAAAATTCCCTAACTGAGCTCCGCGTATCCACCATTGGGGATGCTTCCACATCACTCAAAACCCGTGAATCTTTGGGTTGGAGCACCTGCCTGCGATTCAGCGATTCACTGACTTTATGTGCTTTGTCTGAGGGCTCCGCCTTTTCACCAGGATTTTCCAGCATTATCCCTTCCCCTGGTGGTGGCGACCGG
>JAJOIW010000196.1 GCA_021209225.1 Verrucomicrobiota bacterium | reverse complement strand
GGGCTGGGCCTGGGCTACGTCTCACCCGTGAGCACTCTCATCCGCTGGTTTCCGGATCGACGTGGCCTGGCCACGGGCCTGGCTATCATGGGCTTCGGTGGCGGAGCCATGATCGGGGCCCCAGTCAAAGAAGCCTTGCTCCAGTTCAATTTCAAAGCTCCAGAATTCTTCGGCGATGCGGACTCCCTCAATTTAAAAACGGAAGCGGGCCGGCGCTTTGCGGAAATCCAGGGCGAGTGGAGGGAAGTCGTGATTGCCTCCATGGCGGATCTCGCCAAATTGCCTGATGAAACCCTCAAGCCCGGGGTTTACGCTGTGGGTTCAGGCAATACCGGCGCCTCCTCCTCCTTCCTCATACTCGGGGTTGTCTACTTCTTCATCATGTTGGCTGCCGCATTTTCCTATCGTGTTCCCTCAGAATCGTGGACACCTGCCAACTGGATCCCCCCCATCTCAGGAAACCTCCAGAAAAAAAATGATGACTCACCTGAACGTGGACCCGGATCAGGCACTCAGGACACCACAGTTTTACTTACTTTGGATTGTGCTCTGCTTCAATGTCACGGCCGGCATTGGGGTCATCGGCGTGGCTAAAACCATGATGAATGAAATCTTCGGAACTACCTTGCCCGCCATCGTCAATGGAACATTCGCAGCCACATACGTCCTCATGATCTCCGTCTTCAACATGGTCGGCCGTATCCTCTGGGCCAGCGCCTCGGATTACCTGGGAAGGAAAAACACTTATCACTGCTTTTTTATTCTGGGCACTATCCTTTACCTTTCCATTCCCTGGACCGCTGCCCAGGTCTCTGTCCACCCCTCTGTCACCTGGCTTGTGGTCTTTTATGCTGTGACCATGGTAATCTTCACCCTGTATGGGGGCGGATTCGCCACCATTCCAGCCTACCTGGCGGACATTTTTGGCATGAAATATGTCGGTGCCATCCATGGTCGGCTGCTGACTGCCTGGAGCACAGCCGGCGTGCTCGGCCCCCTGGCCATTACCTACCTCCGCCAGGCAGCGGTGGATAAATCCATTGCCGAATTGGTTTCCTTAGCCGACAACGCCGACTTCATCAAGGCTTTCGGAGCAGGGAAGGACCAGCTCGCCTCGCTGGTGGAAGCCAAAACCGTCACCGTATCCAAATTGATGGACATTGTCCCACCTGGGACCATCGATCCCACTCCATCGCTTTATAATTCAACCATGCTTGCCATGGCTGGACTTCTGGTGATTGCCTTTTTTGCCAATGCGGCTGTCCGGCCCGTCTCCGGTCCACACTCCCACGCTGCCGGTACGCCTTCTCCATAATCCGGCATCTGACCCACTCCCCGACGGATTCATCTCGACGTCCCGGCGCAAATTTGATTCACTCCTCAGCAACAATCCATATACCTATGTATACATCAACCTTTCTCAGGTATTCTGTCTGTGCATTGATTTGCTGTGTGGCGGGCATCGCCCACTCACAGACAG
The DNA here is from genome assembly GCA_021209225.1 of Verrucomicrobiota bacterium. Lineage (GTDB taxonomy): Bacteria > Verrucomicrobiota > Verrucomicrobiia > Limisphaerales > JAJOIW01 > JAJOIW01. Next base: position 19,270 of record JAJOIW010000196.1, on the reverse strand, counting down.
CTTCATCCTCCAATACGGCACGTCCCGGTGGGAAGCTTTCCAGACCAGTGGCCATTCATTTGGAGAAAGTGGCCGGGGGATTTGCCGATCCGGTGAATGTGGTCAGCCCTCGGGATGGATCCGGGCGGCTTTTTGTGGTGGAGCGACCCGGGGTGGTGCGGATCGTCCAGAATGGTGAGGTCCTGCGTCGCCCATTCCTCGACATCAAAGACACTGTGGTCAGTTCCTTCGTCGAACAAGGCCTATACGATCTGGAATTCCATCCCCAGTTCAAAACCAATGGCCTCTTTTATGTGCATTATTCTGACATGTGGTTCAATGGTGATTCGTTCATCGTGGAATACAAAGTGTCGACGGACAATCCGAACCGGGCAGATGCGGATTCCGCCCGGGTCGTCATGCAGATTGAACAACCATATGCCAACCACAATGGTGGGGAACTGGTTTTTGGTCCTGATGGCTATCTCTACATTGGCAGCGGTGATGGAGGCTGGGAGGGGGATGTCCTCGGTGCCGGACAAGACCTTTCAACCCTCCTGGCTAAAATCCTCCGCATCGATGTCAATTCACGCTCAGCAGACAAGGGATACGCCATCCCGAAGGATAATCCCTTCGTCACCCCACTCCAACAAATGGTTCTCTTCGGCGTCTCAGAAGAACGCTTCGCTCAAATCCATCCCAATGCCCGCCCGGAAATTTGGGCATACGGAGTCAGAAACCCTCTCAAAATGCAGTTCGATCGACAAACCGGTGACCTGTATATTGCTGATGTCGGGCAAAACCATTGGGAGGAAATCAATTTCCAGCCGGCATCCAGCAAAGGTGGCGAAAATTATGGTTGGAAATTCATGTGTGGCACCCACCCATTTCCCATCAGTGCCGTCGACGCTCCCAAAGTGGGCGTGATGCCCATCGGTGAATACTCCCATGTCTCGGATGGAATCTGCGTGGTCGGAATTGGCATTTACCGCGGGAAAAAATATGCCAGCCTGAACGGCATTTATTTTGTCGCGGACTGGGGATCCGGCAAGTTATGGGGAATGGAGCGCGATTCTTCCGGCACCTGGCAGATGCAGGAACTGTTGGATACTCAGGTGCGCCCAACCGGAGCGGGAGAAGATGAGGACGGAACCCTCTACGTGACCTCGGCAACCGCGAACTATGGTGGACCCGTCGATCCATATGACAATGAACCGGGCAGCTTGTGGAGACTGGTTGAAAAATCCCAACTCCCCGCATCCTCACAGACCGTTCCTCTGGATTGAGCCTCTCATTGCCATCTCTCCCATGCATCAATCCTCACTGCTTTTCAAACCGGTGAATTCCGCCGCCAGTATACTTTTATTGTTGGCATTTCTCACTTGCTCCAACCCGATACCAGCGGTCCAAGCTGATGATTCCTCCACAAAAGACGAGGCTCACTCTCACGAACATCATCCGGTCACAGGTCGCAAAATTGCCTCACCCGGCCCCATGGATACTGCAAAATTCCTGCTCGTGAATGAGGAATCCAAAACCGCCATCCTCCCCATCATCGCCACATACAATGACGCGAACTACGGCATGAACTTCAATGGCCACCATCGTGGAAAAGCCATCTACACCGTCCCCAAAGGTTGGAAAATCACCGTCCAGTTTCAAAATATGAGCCCAGTCCCTCACAGCGCCATCATTGTCGAGGAATCAATGACTAAAAAGCTTCAATTCTCCGAACCCTACTTTGAAGGTGCTTCAACCAGGGAACCACTGAAGGGATTGGTCAAAAAGGATGAATTCTCCTTTGTGGCGGATGAGTCAGGGAAATTTGCCATCGCCTGCGGGTTTCCCGCCCATTCGGCCAGTGGCCACTGGATCAGCCTCATTATCAGCCCGGAGGCCCATACCGCGACTCTCGTATTTCCTGATAAACCCTGAGCCCGGTAGAGCCTCAATCAGTCTACTGATCGTCAGAATTGGAACATCCCCCCGGATGAAATCCAGTCGACAAGCCCATTTGGGGGAATCAATACACATATCTTTATCCATGCATCACCACCCATTCATCCGGGTTGCAGATGTATATTGAACCCCCACTTCATCCCGATATGAATGCCCCGGGATATCTTTTCCATCTCACCGCACTTCAATTGATCATCCCTTCATCATCGATGGATCCTTATTATCTACCGATACCGATGGCGAGACCGTCAGCGTCCTTATCCATGAATCTGAATGTATGCAAAAAAAATCTCCCGGATCAGGCACATATGTCCAATCCAGGAGACAAAGATGAATTTGCAGGATCTGTAAAACGGAACCCCTATCCTCAGGGATGCGCTTCTTTCACATGTTCGGCAATCCACGATGCACCAAAGTCATTGGATGGGCTTCTCAATACCGCATGGGCATGATTGGCATCGTTCTGGACGTTGGCATATTCAATAATAAAATCCTTGCCCTGAATGCGGTAATAATGTGGTGAAAACTGTTCGGTTTTCCCCACCCAACTGAAGGTGATTGAGTCCTCATTCCGGATATCTCTCATCTGGGCAGTGGCGATGGTTGGGCTCTGACGGAATATATATTCACGAATCAGTCGAATCAAAGTGCGTTTTTGAGTGGCATTCAAATCGCTGGCTTTCAGTCCTGAGTCCGGGAATTTCTCCACCTGCTGTTGAGCTGCGGTCAGAATATCCGCCGGAACACCTCCCGGTAATATCGCTTTCTGCCTCTGACTTATACTCAATGACTCCACTAACTCAAATGCCAGGCTCTGTTCCTCGCTGAGAATCTGCATTCCCTTCCGTGGCCCACTGAGAATAATATCCGGATTCGTCCCATAAAATGACGGTGTCCCGGAAATCAGCACCCCGCCGGCTACTGTCACATTCATCGAAAAATGGTGCCCTTCAATGCTTAATCCCCACGTGCTCCCGGAATCCACCGCTCCAAAAAAACTGAAATGATACATGGCTGGATCCCGATGGGGTGCTTTATTCTCCAGCTCCCATAAAATGCGCTCAAAGGACATAATGGTGAGTGCCTTCAATGCGCCCTCCTGACTCATGACTGTGTTTAAAAGCCCGTATGCGAGGTGCTGTTGATCCTGTGCCAGATCTTTCAGGGGCAATCCCTTCCTGGTTTTTGGTATGAAATGCCAGTCTTTCCGCTGCGTGCTGTCCCATTCGAATGTCGCGAGTGCCCGCTGATCCGCATCCAGAGAGGCTAAAAACTGACGGGCAGCCACAACCACTTCCGTCTCCTCCGTCCAGCTTGTCATCGGACTCATCCACAGCAGTCCCGCCATACAGATTATCATATTCCAATTCATTCTCTTCATAGGCTTAATTTGTCCTCCCATCCAACGCCAATCCGCCTTCCTTAGCAATCACTTTTTCCCCTCAGGACCCTCTCTTTCAACTCGGCAGCCTCCGGTCGCAACCCCTTTCTCAGTGAGTTCCATGAAAGCATTCCTCCTCCGCAAGGTATTCACTTCCAGAAGCCTGGATCACTCACCGGCGGAAAAAGATTTATTCTGATGCGTTTCAAAACTCAAAATCATGCCGACTTATTCGTGACATGCATTATCCGGAAACACGATTATCAGAGAATTTCTTTTTCTCCGCAGCGAACCACGATGCAGTCTTCCGTCACCGCAATACCAGATGTCTTTTGATGCTGACCCGATTCATCACATCATCTCATCTTCAAATACTCGATTGCGGTGTCCATAAACAGTACACTTCCATTTTGTAAATGTATAAGTAATAGATATTACAAAATTATGTGGACGGATTCTTTTATTTAGCTTGCTTGAAAGGTGATACATCATCACCCTTCGGCATAGGGGTTAATATATGAAAAAACTACTCTTCTCACTCATCATTGTTGTTATCAGTTTCACCAGCGGTCGATCGCAGGTCTCTGATTTCTCCGCATCACACATCCCAGGCACAAAAGATGTTCAAATTCTTTTCCACGCTCTGGGAGATCCATCCGCACTTGGTATTCCCAAGTTCTCCATATCTCTGGATCGGGGATTGACCTATGTCGATTCTGTCAAAACCTTCGACCCATCAGCCAATCCGGAACAGGGCACCAAACCTGGTCTCAACCGGTTTATTTGGAAAGCCGGCACCGATCTGCCAAATATATACGTCGATCCGGCATTTCTCCGCATGATCATATCTGTCACCCGCGATGAAAAGGCCGCCATTCAGTTTCAAAATGAGAACCTGCCTTCTGTCCTCGTTTCCAAACCATTGCCGGCTTTCGAAGTCATCCAGTTTATTTCCGGCGCATCCAAGGCTTATTTTGCCTCCTCCTCTGAAGTGATCATCCAACCTGGAACCTACGTTGGTAAGTCTATTGAGGATCTGCTTTCTCAACTCGATCCGAACTTCTGGTCTCCTCCCGGTCGTGAAGATAGAACCGATATCGTCGATCGCCCAGGTGAACCTCAGGACGGCAGACCGATTCCTGCCGAAGACCGGGACAATCTCAAATTTGAAGGCGAAATCATCCGCTACCCCAACTTGCCTGAAGTCGAATCAGGCAAACCTGTCATCAGCACGGAATTGCCCCGGGATTTGAAAGAAGTGACTGACACACTCACCGACCAGAAACCTGCAGATGTTCAACCAGAGGGTTCCTCACTCGTCGTGCGCTTCTCCATACTTCAGGACCTGATCCGCTTCGATGGGGCTAATCAGTTCGAGGGCCTCAGTGGTCGGAATTTCTTCCCGGTGATTGAAGATGAATTACCCAGAGAACCCGGCATATCCAAACTGGACCAGTTCGGAACAGTCTGGGATCGGGGAGATTATTTAATAGGCTTGTTCAATCAGAAACAACTGATCGATCTCAAAGTCATCAGCGATCCGATGGTCGAAATCGCCCACGATGAAAAAGGGGAACATCAGATCGCCCATTCATTCCGTGGCTCCATAGGCGCATCGTTTGATCTGGACCCGGATTTTGTCAAAGTGGTGGTATGGAAAGCTCAGATATCCAACAGACCCTTACCGCTGGGTGACCTGGCCCAATTCGAGCAATACCTCCGCGAATACCTCACTGAAAAAAATATCCCTCACACGCGAGGAGGTTTTCCGCCAGCTGGTCCGCCCAACTCCACAGGCCCCAACAAATGATCCACCACTGGAAAAAATCTGGAACTCCGGTCCCAAAGGACAAAAATACAATGTGGTGATCACCGGCGACGGATTTGCCAATACCACCGCTGATAACCAGAAAATGAGAGATTGGCTGGACAGCCGTCTCTTCAACGGGCTCACCCAGGTCGACATCCAGCCGTCCTATATGAATGCGGTCAACTTCTACTTCCTCGATGCCAAATCCTCCCAGTCAGGCATCACTCAAAGCACACGCATCACTATCCTGAAAACCAACATCGGAACCTATACCGGACGTGACGATTATCTCACGCACAAAGAAAAAGACAGTGATGAGTTTTATGTCTGGCTCGTCAGTGGCTCAAGAAGAAACACTGCCTGGTCATTGGCCTCTGCCGATTGGGAAGCCTGCTGGAGAATCCCTATGGAAGGGTGGGGCACTCTCACCTCCACTGTCATCAATAAATTCGGTGGCAAACCTGATGAAATCTGGGTCGTCACCAATAACGGCGCCGGTGGATGTGCCTCATCATCCGACGGAATTCGCATTCTCACCGTGGATGAAAGTCGTCCCACCAGCACGTTGCTGCACGAATGGGGGCACACTTTCGGGCGGCTCTCAGACGAATACACCAGAGACAAACCCTACGATGGTGGAGCTGATGGAAAGATCAACCTTTTCGAAGTCTCTGCCTGGAATGGTACTCGGGCCGATATCAAAGATAATTGGAAAAAATGGATTCCTTCTTGGCGGCCACTGCCAACAGTCGCCTCGGATATCGCTCTTCCAGATACGGATGTCGGATTCTTCCTCGGCGGATTCTACGCCACAAATGGTGTCTACAGGCCTGTCCTCAATGGTCGGATGAATTCCAATTCCCCACTCAATTCCCCCATAGGAAACACGGCTATCCGCGAAAAAGCCTATACATACCGCGAGCAGAACTTCAGGGAAAACTTCACCCTGGATGCCAATAATGATGGCCGCACAGATATCATCATCCAGGACGATCGCCAGATTGGTCTCTATCTCAGCGCCGATAGAAATACTGGACCCAATGATCCAGTCACCGGCCAACCACCCCGGGGTGTCACAGGTGTTCTGGAACCCACCTGGTTCGTCACGGACATCCTGCGTTCCAATGGCAGATCCTGGGAATTCAGAAAAGAGGATACCCTTGCCACCGGCGACTTCTCCGGCGATAACCGCGACGACATCATCGTTCATAATGACGACTCCTGGAATATCCCATACATCGGACTGATCCGGTCGACCGGCAACGCATTCGAAGTCGCCCGCCGATACGATGGATCCCTCAATGGTTGGCAAATGCGCAAAGACGATCGAATCCAGCTCGCCGATTTCGACGGGGATGGCAAAGTCGAAATGACTATCTTCAACGGAACTCAATGGTCCATGCCCTATCTGGGGGTCTATAGTATCAATGCCAATAACCAGTTGGTGTTCCTCAATAGATTCGATAAATATCTTCCCGGCTGGGAAATGGGACGTCATGAAAAATTCCACTTCTGCGACATCAATGGGGATGGGGCAGATGACATTGTCGCCATGAACCAGGAGGATTGGGCGCAAGTGCATATCCATATCTATATATCCCAGAAAAATGGAGAATTCACCCTGTCCGACAGATTCTATGGGCAAATCAAAAATGGCATCACCTGGAATATCAACCGCAAAGATAAATACTTCTTTGGGGATTGGGATGGAGACAAAATCTGCGATTTCGCCATCTTCAATGGAAAATCCTGGACAACTGAATACCTCGGCCTCTTCCGCTTTTCCCGCGAAGGAAAACTCGGCGCTCTGGCCTTGCATTCCGACTCGGTTCCAGGTTGGAACTTCGAGGCTAATGACCTACTCAAACCATTCGACAAAAATGGAAATGGTATCACCGACATCGTTGTCTATAACCCATTTGACTGGACCAACAAGCAATACCTCGGCATCCTGACCCAGGATGGCAAAGGGCAACTCTCCGGACGATGGCAGGAAGGCTGGATCGGCGGGTGGAACCTCGGTACAGTCGACAGCTTCAAAGTCGTCGATTTCCGTGGCGCAGGAAAATGGGACGACCTGTTTATCTACAATAAAAAACTGGTTTGGTATGCTTCGCGGCCGCAGCTCCCATTTCTCACTCGAAGCCATCTACTACAGATGGATCCAAACCCAGCGCTACCACCAGAATAACTTGTACTGATCTCATCATTCAAAAGCCTAATATGAGACAGTCCATCAACACTTCAACATATGCAAACTCCTCAAATCAGGAGCTTGCCTGAAACCAGTGTCATTATGAAATTTAAAAAAAACCTCTCAAGATTTGAACATGGATCCCAATAGACCTCGTGCACTCATAGTCATGGTCGCTGCGGTCTTCTGCCTCCATGCCTTCTCATCACAAGCTCAATCCAATCAGACTCAGGAGCTTTTTGCTTCAGTCCGCTTGGACACCACATCCGATCTAGACAAGGATGGGCTCAGTGACGGATTTGAGCAATATCAAACCGGCACATCCATCAGTCTTCTCGATTCAGATGGAGATGGAATTGATGACTTCGAGGAAATATTCAAGGGCTTGAATGCTCTCAATATTGTTCCCGTGCTCACACGGACTCTCGAATTAATTGCCAGTCTTAAAATAGACACCACACCAGACCAGGACCAGGACTTATTGTCCGATGGTTTTGAAACCCGCATTGTGGGCACTCACCCGCTCACACCAGATACCGATTTCAATGGTATTTCCGATTTTTCCGATCTCCTCAATGGAGACAATCCATTCTTTGAATCTCCAAAACTGGTCACCACATCCAGAAATGCGTTCGCAGCTGGATTCCGGCTCGATACGACGGATGATTCAGACCAGGATGGTTTGTCTGATGGATTTGAAAATAATGTTTCCATTACGGATTTCCGATTGGTTGACACAGACAAAGATGGGGCCTCCGATGGAATTGAGGTATTCAATAATACAAACCCCCTCGATGAATCCAATACAGGAGTGCCAGTCAGAGTCCAGTTCGGAATACGTTCCATTGATGCTCGATTCATCACGCTCTACCTCGAGGGCACAGGCCGCGTGGACATCATTCTCTATTCATCCAGCGACTTGAAGAAATGGTCTGAATTAACTCAATTCGAATTCAATGAGTCGGATTCATTCAAACAGGACATTCAAGTCCCAATCGAGTTCCTGCATGAATTCTTCCGGGTTGTGGTGAACCCGCGATCTGGCCGATAAGGCACATTTCATCAAATTGTATCTTCCACTCAGCCAGTCCATTCAAATGGGCTGGTTTTTTTATTGAGTCCCACCGTCCCAAATGGGCGGTGCGCTCCTGATGGATGCTGAAGATATGCTTTGACGGAGTGGGTCGGACGCTCCCCATTTCCAACCACCAGCTTATGCTGGATCCTATCCGAAACTACTGGAAATCATCAGCATGAACTCATCTGCGACTCACCCGAGGCGCCCATCAAATAAATCGAATCAAACCTGTCTTTTTCTTTTCATGTTTCCACCTAATTTTGAAGAAATCCTTGGAGCACATTCACAATGCTGTAGTCACCCGATGAAACCCATATGTTTTTGAAGCATGACGACTCCCACAACAGGTTGAATCCCACCCTCTCTCACGCTTAATCAATGAAACGATATGTGCATCTGGATCCGGGATACCGTGCGTCAGTCTGATCCTGCTGGTGCCAGGCAGGGTTGCTGGGAACTAGTCCCGATGAGTCAAGTGTCTGAAAAAATCAGGTTTTGGGTTTGAAATGGCGAGGAAAATGATTGGTGGAGCCGAGGGGATTCGAACCCCTGACCCCCACAATGCCATTGTGGTGCTCTACCAACTGAGCTACGACCCCAATCAAAAAAGGACCGTTATAATGTTTCAGACCCCTTTCGGTGTCAATAGGCTTTTCTCAAAAATCACATTCTTATTTCCAGCATTCATAGACCCAGGATTTTCCTTCCATCGGCGGTAATCATGGATTTATGCCAGGCTGGATCCCATACAACTTCCACTGAGGCATCGTGAATTCCCTCCAGGGAAAGAATTTTGTTCTGAGCGTCCTGTGCAATGACCGGCCCCATGCCACATCCCGGTGCTGTCAATGTCATCTTCATGTGAACAATCCGACGCCCATCCACTTCCTCAATCACCAGATCGTACACCAACCCGAGGTCCACAATATTGACCGGTATCTCAGGATCATACACTGTTTTCAATGCATCCCATATGGCCTTCTCATCGGCCGGTTCACTGGATGATCGCGACTCTTTTGACTCGTTGGTTCCCACTTCCTGGCTTATTCCCAGTGCGTCCGCATCCTCACTCTGAATGCGGAATAAGCCACCCGGAGCTTGGATCGTATATGTCCCACCCAGTGACTGGGTAATATAAACCTCCGTCCCTTCCCCCAGGACGATCTCTCGTCCGGATGGAATGGTGATCGCCCTGCATTCTCTTGATAGCTTGATTGTGTCCATTATTCCAGACGTCTATTATCCATCCGATCTCCGGGCCGGTCAAATCAGCAGTTCAACACACAGTGTCCCTTCGCTCTCCTCGAATCAAAAGTTTCCGTTGATCCCTCTGCAAAATCCTTTATCCTCTTGGCCATGACCTCCCGGACTTCTGCTGAAAGCCATTGTTGCACTCACCTCCTTGGTGTCCTCATTCTCTCTGGTCTGCTGCCTTTTCCTCTCCACGGACAGGCTCCCTTTTCAACCCAGGAAATTGACTCCACCGTCCTCATTGGATACGGAGTTTCATTGGCGGATATCAACGGGGATGGTCGGAAAGACATCCTCCTCTGTGATAAAAATTCCATCTTCTGGTATGAAAACCCATCCTGGGATAAACATCTCGTGGTCAAAAACCTCACAGAATTGGACCATGTTTGCCTGGATGCCATGGACCTGAATGGGGATGGTAAGGCCGAGGTCGCTGCTGGCGCTGGTTGGAACCCAGGCGATACTCTCCATTCCGGAAGCCTCCACTTCCTTCTCCCATCCCTCGATCGAACAAAAGCCTGGTCGCCCATCGCTTTACCATTTCAACCCACTACCCACCGGATCCGCTGGATCCATGGTCCCTTTAACCAATTCCAACTACTGGTGGCCCCCCTCCATGGACGTGGAAACCAGGGCGGAAAAGGGGAGGGAGTCCACATCGAAACTTACTCATTCCCGCATCTGCCAGAGGCAAATTGGCCCCGGCATATTGTCAATTCCAACCTCCACATGACCCATAATATCGACCCGGTCCAAATGGATACCGATCCCGAAAATGAAATCCTCATATGCTCCCTTGAAGGCATCTATTCCATCGACTGGAAGGGCTATGCCTGGGTCACTTCGCAAATTGCCGGGCAGGCCGTAGGCCACCAGCATTTCATAGGTGCCAGTGAAGCCAGATTGGGCAGGCTCGACAACGATTCTTTTTTCGTCGCCTCCATCGAACCATTCCACGGAAATCAACTCGTTGTCTATACCCCAGATAGCAATTCATTATACAGAAGATCGATGATCTCAGATTCTCTCAACGGGGGGCATGCTCTGCTTATTGATGACTTTCTCCTCAATAGTTCACTACAAATCATTGCAGGCTGGCGATTGAAGAATAAACAAAACACATGGGGGGTGCAGATTCATTCATCTGAAAACCAGGGTCTCACCTGGACTTCACAATGGATCGATCAAAACGGAATGGCTGCCGAAGATATCAAATGCGCCGACCTCGATAACGACGGGGATCTCGACCTCGTCGCATCAGGCAGAGATTCCCACAATCTCAGAATCTACTGGAACACCACCAAATAAGCCCACAACCCAGACCAGCATCCCCAGTTAAACGGAAATATATAAATTCATTTCCTCCAATCCATTCCTCAGCACCAGAGCGAATCCCCTGAAACCAATGGAATTGTCCTGCCTCTTTCCTGTCCACACCCATTATGATCTCAGTCCGCGCTTCAGACAGGTCCACCGAATTTATTCTGTCTTTTGCAGGAAATCCGATTTCTGCTGCAGGTCGTAAATGACAATGGCTTGTGCTGCCTGGTTGGCGGCTGGACTTTTCGCACGCGCCTGATTGATCGCATAATCTCGTGCGTTGTCGTCCGGCTTGTATTTTGCATGCAAGGCCATATGCATTTGGCTTTTCTCAGCATCCCCAATCCGCCCGTATATCAAGCCTAAATTATAATGAGCTGTCAGATTCTCTGGGTCCACGGTCAATGTGGATTCAAATCTCTGAATCGCCTCTTTCAGCAATTCATCCCGTCTGGTATCATCACCACGCTCCTGTTTGGCTAATTCAAACAACGTGAGGCCCAGTTCGTTTATCACCATGTAATCCCGGCTGAAATCAAATCCGCGATCGATAATTTCCTCATGCCTGTCCTCCAGAATACTCTTGAACTGCTTCGCGGCTTCCTCCAGATATCCATTCTGCTTGTTCACCAGTCCAGTCAGCCAGGCAACCAACCACGGAGATGCCTTCCCATCCATCGATGTCGCCCGCTGAAGGGCAGAAACTGCCTCAGCAAGCCGGCCCTCCTTTATATATACACGTGCCAGGTTCAGTGGACCATCAACACGCCCAAGCCGTTCCACATTCTCAAATGCCTCCGTAGCCTGTAACAACTCGCCACGATTCGTCCCGGTTTCTCCCCTCAAAAGCAGGCCAATCCCATAGTCATTCCACCTCTGCCATGGCACAATTGCACTCGTTTGTCCATGTGCCACCTCCTTATCATTGTCACCGGCCAACGTGAATATCACCCGGTCCTCCGCGATTATTCGGATCGGGAGGTCATTGGCAATCTGGAAAGGCTCCCCACGTCGATAATCCTTCCCATATACATAATTGTAATATATTGTATCAAACTTCCTGTAGTTCAGTTTCGCTTTTATTTCTATTGGCCCTTGAATATCTTCCGGAACTCTGAAACGGTAATGAACCACATAGCCCGCTCCAGGAGGAATCTGATTATTGTATAGCGGAGTGAATATGTCCTGTGCATTTCTCCTGTCTATCCTGTCTCCCTCCTTGTCCAGCATATACACGTTCACAAAATGTGACCATGGATCCACCTCCCGGTACTCTCCAAGTCCCCCACTGCGCCCAATGAGTTTCCCCGCATTTGTCGCCTCAATTTCGACCCATATCTCATTCGAATCCACTGTTCCCTGGGAAAATAAGTGCCCAATCGTCAGCGTTCTTAAGACGATTTCAATCAAATAGGTCTCCCCTTTCTTCAACTCAGGCACTTCCGGCCGGATCGGCGCAACCAGTTTCCCCGTTATTTCACCACCTTCCCGTATCCCGAATATATCCAATCGCAGCGAATTCCTGCTGAACTCCTCATGCTTGGATATGATCTCATGATCGCCCCGGACAAATGGAAGCGCTGTATTCGCCGATGCGAATAAATGGTCGTGAATATACCTCGAAACTTTGTTCGTCGCATTAAAATAGCCAGCCCCAAAATCCTCAGATTCCTTCAGTGGCATGTGGCAACTCGAACAATTATCCGAAGCTTTGGGAGGGAAATAAAATGACCTCGCCCCATGTCCGGCACCACTCAATAAAAAGGCATCATAGTGATTCTGCCCCCGCAACCACTCCTTGTAATGGGTCACTTCTCCAGGCAGACTCACCTTGTGACAGGTGCTGCAGAATTCCTCAGATTTCATGAAATCCTTCAGAAACATCTTTTTATGGAATGCTGGCTTTGCCTTAACCAACTGGTTATTCAAATACTGCAAAAATCTGTTCGTCGAATAGGCAAAGGGATAATGCACTGGCTCACTGATCGTATAGTCCGCATTGCCCTTAACCGAATCCACACTCGATATTGCATGACACGACGTGCAGGTGATTCCTGCTTTTCCAGTAACATGGTTTTTTATATCAAATTCAGGATCATCAAATTTGCCGCTGAAAAATGGAACCGGATCATGGCACCCGGCACACCATCTTGATGCTTTCACACTCCCATCCCGCTCCAGCGCCACTCGTCTTGTCTCCTCCACACTGAATAAATAAAATGGATTGTTGAATGAACTGAAATGGTGAGCACTATGATACCACCCCTCATATGTGTCCTCATGACACTTCAAACAATAGTCATCCATCATTAACGATTCCGATGAGATAAACCGCCCGGTCGATGTCCGTGCCAGACTCGGTTCAAAATACTTCTCCCCCTCAACGGATGTCCCAGCATCCTGTGTCGGATGCATCCCGTGAAATAAAACCATCCCTATCACCGCCACCCCAGTCAGACCAAACACCCTCAATCCAAATGCCCAGCGGATTTTTGGCCCGGCCAACCGGTGAATAAAATATAACCATATGCACAAAACAGGCGCTCCAACATGCGCCCAATAAGCAATCCCCCGCATCTCCGGGTCTTTGATCCCTAAATTCTTCCAGTCAAAAATATCGATGCGGGTCAATCCAACTCCAGTCCCTAGCACCACCAGGCCCATTGCAAATAACACATATCCCACCAAAACGGCCCGCCGGTTCGGTCGATTGTGTGCATTCTTCATATGCACCATCCCAAACACCAAATACGGAATGATCACCAGCAAACCAAGCACCAGGTGGCCCAAAAACATCAATTGATAAAAATAATTCTCATATATCACCGGATCATTCCACCATTCCAGCAAGGTAATGGCCCCAAGATAAATCGAATTCGCTCCCAGAAGTCCCACCATCACAAACACCACACTCAGCACCACCCGCAATCGTGGCCCTATTGCCCGAACATACTTCGCCCGTTTCTGCACCGGTTCACCCTGCTTCATGTTTATCCTCTAACCCACCCGCCGGAGATCCGCAACCAAATAACAATGTGCCAGATTAATAATGTGCCAGGTACATAGTACTTGACAGTGATCCACCGGCTACTAGAGTTTGGCTATGAGAGTACCGAGAAAGGCATTGATTGATCCGCGAGGCGGGCAGGCATTTCATGTGGTGAGCCGGGTGGTGGACAGAAGGTTTATTTTTGGAGACCGGGAAAAAGGGATTTTTCTGGATATGGTGCGACAAGTGGAGCGTTATTCCGGGGTTCAGGTATTGGCCTACGTGATTCTGTCGAACCATTTTCATTTATTGGTTCACATTCCACCGCGTCCGAAGGAGATCGATGTTCAGGAGGTGCGAAGTCGGATGCAGTCGATATATACGACTGAGAAACTGGAGGCGATTGACCAGATGCTTATGGAGAGGCGTGAGATGGGAGATGTCGGGTTTGAGCGTGAGTATTATGACAGGCATCGAGCCCGGATGTATGATTTGTCCGCGTTTGTGAAGGACGTGAAGCTGAGGTTTTCCAAGTGGTATAACTATGAGAATGATCGCAAAGGAACCCTCTGGGAGGAGCGATTCAGAAGTGTTCTGATTGAAGGGCATTCCAATTCCATGCTGAAAACGGCAGGGTATATTGAACTCAATCCCGTTCGTGCAGGCTTGGTCAAAGATCCATCGGATTACGCCTGGGGCTCTTTGGGAGAAGCGATATCCGGAGGTGAGAGAGCCCGAGCTGGAATTATCCGACTTGCGTCTGGGATGGGGGGGGACCTTCCATGGAATAAAGCGGTCGACCAATACAGAGATAGTTTTACGTCACAAAGTCAGCATCATGGCAAAGGAAGGACAGGTCCCGGTGGAGGTCGGGTTAAGACCAAAATTGCGATTCCAGAGAATGGAGAATTTGGTGAAGGATTTTTGAGACGAATTAGGCAGTTTACCGACGGACTGGTGCTAGGACGTCAGGAGTTCATCAGAGAATTTTTTGACAAGAACAGACAACTTCTGAATTCTCAAAGGAAAAAGATTTCCTACCCTATGGGTGGCGAGATTTGGGGTGGACTGAATAGTTATCGAAACTGTTCGCCCAAGCTGGACAATCGGGTCTGAGCCGCTGAAACCCAGAGGGAGAATCGGACACAACAGAGTCAAACAATAACGTACCTGGCACAATAGAAAATGGCTGGATTTGAGATGGGGTGGGGTGATAGGTTCTGGACCTGACATGAATGAGGATCCTGGGCATAAGAATAATCCGGAAGAATATGGGGATGTGGATGACCGGGTGATAGGCAAGGCGATAAGAATATCGTTGATTCTGCTTGGAGTGCTGGTTGTTGGATTTCTAACTATTGTGTATTTATTGAATCGTGATGAGGCGGAATTGGGGGAGGCTCGTACTGCGGTTGAGGTTCCTGTGGAGAGGGTGGAGGATGATGAGAAGACGCCAGTTGTCACTTTTGTGGATATCAGCCAGGGATCGGGGATCCATTTCACACATAACAGTGGGGCTCGTGGGGATAAATTATTACCGGAGTCAATGGGGGGGGGGGTGATGGTGATGGATTTTGATGGAGATGGGATGGAGGACCTGTATTTTGTCAATTCGACCTGGTGGAAAGAGGATATGGGGGAGGCCACTGATTTGAAGGCCACGACTGGGTCGTTATACAGGAATATCAGTAAACAGGGTGGGGAGATTCAATTTGAGGAATGGACGGACAGAGCCGGACTTCGGGATATAGTCTATGGAATGGGGGGGGCCGTGGGAGATATAGACAATGATGGCGATCCGGATATATATGTGACATGTGTTGGAGAGAATCGGCTTTATGTCAACAGGGGAGATGGAACATTTCAGGAAAGTTCCGGGCAGTGGGGTGTTGAGGGAGCTGAGGGTGATTGGAGTACTGCAGCGGCATTTTTTGATTATGACCGGGATGGCTGGCTGGATTTATTTGTTGCCAATTATGTGCAGTGGAGCCGGGAGATTGATTTCAAGGTCAATTTCACGATTGACGGAAAGCATCGGGCATATGGGCCTCCGACAGATTTTGAGGGGGCCTTTCCAAGGTTATACCGGAATATGGCTGGTCAGGGATTTCTTGAAGTGAGTGAGACAGCGGGAGTGCAGGTTCAGAACCGGGCGACGGGCCGGCCTGCATCGAAGAGTCTGGGGCTTGTTGTCTATGATTTCAACACGGATGGATGGCCGGACATCATGGTGGCGAATGATACGGTGGCGAATTTATTATTACTGAATCAGGGTGATGGAACATTCAAGGAGGTGGGAGCAGTGACTGGTGTGGCCTATGATGCCAACGGCAACACGCGTGGGGCCATGGGGGATAGATGTGGCACATTTCCGGAATAATGATGACGTGGGGGTTGTGATTGGCAATTTTGCCAATGAAATGACATCTTTGTATGTTTCTCAGGGCAAAGGAATGATCTATGCGGATGAATCGATTGCCCAGGGCATTGGTCCGACGAGTCGGATATCCCTGAAGTTTGGCATATTTTTCTGGGATTATGATCTTGACGGTTGGCAGGACATATTATGTGTGAATGGGCATTTGGATGAGGATATTGTGAAAGTTCAGAAGAGTCAGAGCTATCGTCAATCGGCCTTGTTGTATTGGAACAATGGTGGAGATGGGTATGTGATGGTGGATGCTGAAAGAAGTCCGGGTGATTTGATGAAGCCGATTGTTGGTCGAGGCAGTGCGTATGGGGATTTTGATGGGGATGGGGATCTGGATGTTGTGATGACGCAGATTGGAGGGAGGCCATTGGTATTGCGGAATGATCAGGTGACAGGAAATCATTGGGTCAGATATCGTTTGGAGGGGAAACCGGATTATAATCGCGACGCGAATGGAGCGATGGTGGAGCTGAGGAGTGGGGGGATGTCGCAGCGTCGATTTGTGTCCCCGACGCGCAGTTATTTATCTCAATCCGAGATGGTCATCACTTTTGGTCTGGGGGCGAGCACTCAGATTGATAGTTTGGTTATTCGTTGGCCTGATGGACTGGAACAAAGGATTGAATCGCCATCAGAATGGCTCATTGTGGACCGGGAGCATCATGTGATGCATCCAAAGTGAGAGTGGGATAGGGAGTGTCCCTGGCGTCTTGATCTGAGTGTGGGTTGAGGCTGGCATGATGTGGACAATTCTTCATTGGATTTTTTAAAAATGATGTCATTATTTTTCCATGAGTCATCCTGAAAAATCCTATGCGATGCCGGAATCTCGGCTGATCTCTGATGTGATCCGATATTGGTTGTGTGGATGGGTGTGTTTGATGTTGGGAAATTCGAATTGTTTGTCTGGCGAAATAGATTTCAACCGGGATATACGACCACTTTTGTCGGACAGGTGCTTTGCGTGTCACGGTCCGGATGCGCAAACCCGTGAAGCGGAATTGAGATTGGATATTCGGGAGGTGGCGGTGGCGCTGAGGGAAGGGATTCAGGTCATTCGTCCTGGAGATTCCGGCGGGAGTGAGTTAGTCCGTCGTATTATGACATCCGACAAATCAGATCTGATGCCACCTGAGGACAGTGGCAAGTCCTTGAGTGAGGAGGAAAAAGTGATCCTGAAGGAGTGGATAGACCAGGGAGCTGTGTATCAGGAGCATTGGTCCTTTCAGCCGGTCAGCAGAGTGGATATTCCCGAGGTGGCCCAGGAATCGGATGAGGAGCTGAGTTCCATCGATCGATTTCTGTTGTCGAGATTGAATTCCATGGGCATGGGATATTCGCCTGAAGCGGATCCGGTGACTTTGATTCGCCGACTCTCCTTTGATTTACTGGGATTGCCACCTGAGCGCGGGTGGGTGGAGCGGTATGCAAACAGTCAGAGTTTTGATGTTTATGTATCGCTTGTGGATGAGATATTGATGAGTCCACATTTTGGTGAGCGGCTGGCCGTTTTCTGGCTGGATCTGGTGAGGTATGCGGACACTATAGGTTATCACAGTGATAATCATCGGGAGGTGAGTGGATTCCGGGACTATGTCATTCAATCCTTCAACGCGAACAAGCCATTTGATCAATTCACCCGGGAGCAGATCGCCGGGGATTTATTAGACGACCCGGACCCGTGGGTCCGGATTGCATCCGGGTACAACCGACTGCTGCAAACGACTGAAGAAGGTGGGGCTCAGGCTCAGGAGTATCGGGCCATTTATGCGGCAGACCGGGTCAGGAACGTCTCCTCCACCTGGCTGGGAGCCACCCTGGGATGTGCGCAATGTCATGATCATAAATACGATCCCTTCACCACGAAGGATTTTTATTCCATGGCTGCATTTTTCGATGATATCGATGAACCAGCGGTGGGAAGTCAGAAACCCAATTTCATCATTCCGGATTCTGAATTGCAGAGTCAGGTGAACCAGGTTGAGGTTGAAGCCGCGCTGGCTGGGAATGTGGTATTGGATTTTGGGGATTGTGCCGTATCGCAAGCGGTGGCATTGCCGCAAGGAATGGTGGAGCTGGGCCAGTCGGAGCTGGAATCCACCGGTTTGGGATTCCTTGTTTCTGGAGACAGGTTCAATTTTTCATCGTCTGCAGATGGGCTTGCCTCCGAGGTGAATCGGATGAGCCGGCATGGAGTGAGCCTGAAAGATGGGGTTCGCTGGAAGAGGCTGGAGACTGAACATGGAGACGGTGAGCTGACCTTATTCTTCTGCTTGAATTTCAAGGCCAATGAAGGGAATCGGGTTGGAAACATCAGTCTGCATAATGAGCGCGGTGCATGGGTGAGGAAATATCCGGTGAATCTGGATGAATCTGGGGGCAGGCCGATAATCTTTATGTTGCATGTGCCGTCTGGTGAGGAGGAAGTGGAGTTGTTCTGCAAGGCCGATGGAGGAATCGATCCTGTCTTATGTGGTGTTGGGGTTCATCAGGGAGCTTATGAGGTTCAGAAGCTGGGAGGCATTCGATTTGATATAGAATCCATGGCTCAGGTGGATCAGGAATGGGGAGATTCCAACACGGGCCTCCGGTATGTCCCGGAGATGCAGGCCAAAGCGGAAAATGGAACGACTCTGCAGCGACTGGAGGATGGGAGTTATTTATCGAGTGGGAAAAATCCGGACAAAGAGGTTTATCGCGTCTGGATCCCTTTGGCAGTGGGGGGAGAATCGAAGCCGGTATATGGAATTCACCTGGAAGCCTTGAGGCATGAGACCATGAAGCAAGCCAGTTTATCCCGAGCCAATGGGAATTTTGTCATGACTGGCATGGAAGTGTGGGTCGGTGATGGGAATGATCGGCGGAGGCTGGGCATCGC
>JAJOIW010000086.1 GCA_021209225.1 Verrucomicrobiota bacterium | reverse complement strand
CGCTTTTTTTTGCAGGCAAAGGGCAGGGGGGGGGACGGGGGGCGGCAACCGGCGATGTTCAACTCAGTTTATTCTGAGCATGATGCCTCATGGCATGGTCTGCCAGAACCATGGCGGTCATGGCTTCCACCATGGGAACCGCACGTGGCAGAACACAGGGATCATGTCGACCGCGTCCCTGCAACTCAGTATTCTGCAGATGAATGTCAATGGTCGGCTGGGAATGCATCACCGTCGCCACTGGTTTGAAAGCCACCCTGAAATAAACGGTCTCCCCATTGGAGATCCCACCCACAATCCCACCACTATGGTTGCTGGTGGTGAAAACACGTCCATCCTCGGAACGAATCGGATCGTTGTGCTCAAGTCCGGTCAGGTGAGTCCCACCGAAGCCGGAACCAATCTCAAATCCTTTCGTGGCCGGCAGCGAAAGCATGGCCTTGGCCAGGTCCGCCTCCAGCCGGTCAAATACCGGGCATCCCCAGCCAACCGGCAATCCCCGCGCCACTCCCAATATGACCCCTCCCACACTGTCGCCAGCCTGGCGGGCCCGCTCAATTCTCTCAATCATCCGATCCGCCATTCCCGCATCCGGACATCGAACAATATTCGCCTCCACCTGAGCCATGGAGAATTCATCGGGATCAATCTCCGCATGAATATCCTGCACACTCTCCACACAGGCCAGGATCTCAACCCCAAAACGTTCACGCAGAAGCTTTTTGCCCACCGCACCCGCCGCCACCCGGCCGATGGTCTCGCGCGCGCTGGTCCGGCCTCCTCCTTGCCAGTTCCGAATGCCATACTTGGCCTGGTAGGTATAGTCCGCATGGGAGGGCCGAAACTTGGTGGCCATCTCTGAATAGGCCTCCGGACGGTGGTCTGTATTGTCCACCATCATCGATATCGGCGTCCCCAATGTGCGGCCCTCAAATGTCCCTGAAAGTATCCTCACCGTGTCCGTCTCCTTGCGCGGGGTCACAATCCGACTCTGACCAGGTCGCCGGCGGTCCAAATCCGGCTGAATATCCGCTTCGGATAACTCCATCCCCGGAGGACATCCATCCAACACCACGCCTACGCCGCCACCATGGGATTCCCCCCAGGTGGTCATGCGGAATATCTGTCCAAATGTGTTTCCCATTCACTCCCACTCTACACTAAACACAGGCCACCACCCAACTTCTAATCTCAGCTTCCCAGTCGCTTTTCCATAAGAAAATGCTCCAGGCCCACCTCCCTGAAGGCCTCTCCCACAACCGAATATCCCAGACGTTCATAAAAACTCACCACATAATGCCTGGCATGCACATAAACCCCGTTCCACACCCAATGCCCTGGCTTGCTCCTCCACATACGCCATAATCCCACATCCCAATCCCTGACCCCTATACCCAGGATCCACAACCACCTGCTTGATCTGAGCCCTCCCAAACCCGCGGTCCCACAGACTCGCACACGCCACCAACCGTCCCTCCACAATCCCACCACAATGCCGCCAGCCTCCACAATCCATTGCCCGATCCTCATCCGATATCGCCAATCCCAATGGCCACCTCAATTCCCGGTCCCTCAATCCCAACGACTCCTCGTAATACCCCGATCCCAAATCCATCACCATATACCTCACTCGATCCATCACTCATTTTCTCCAACCATCCTCCATACCATCCCACCACACCCAACTCAAGAATTCATCCACACCTACAATAAACCCATCAGAAAAAACTAATGTATCGGACACATCAATAATGAATGATTATTCTGACTAAACAGAAAGATCAGAATGTATAGTCGTCATAACGATTATTGTGCGAAAAATGAGAAACCGGGTTTTCCCGGGAATTAATTTGAGGTGTGTGAGCCCAGTGAGAGGGTTTATCTGGCGGATGATGTGGTATGGGAATGGATGGCCTGGACGAGGCCTGGGATGGTATGGGATTGGGCTTCGATGGTGGGAATGAGTTTGAGTTTGAGGAGAGCTTTTGAGGTTTCCGGGCCGATGGAAGCGGTTTTGAGTTGGGGGAAATTCTGCAGGATTTGCGGGAGGTTGAATCGATCGTGGAAGTGTTCGACGGTGGAGCTGCTGGTGAAAGTGATCCAATCGGCGCCGTGGTCGAGGAAATCTGAGGCGGATCCAGTGAGGTCGTCGGTTTCCTGGATGGTTTTGTAGCATGGGATATCGTCCACGATGGCGCCGGCCTGGGTCAATTTTTCCGGGAGGTCCGGGCTGGCGACTCTGCGCGCATGAGGAGGACCATGACATTTTCGAGGCTTTGGATATCCTGCATGGAGCGGACGATTTCGGGAGCGACATATTTGTGAGGCATGGCATCGACATCGAGGTGTAGGTCTTTGAGTTTTTGAGCTGTGGCAGGTCCGACAGCGGCGAGTTTGGCCCCGCCGAGGGAACGGATGTCTTTGTGAATTTTGAAGAACCAATGGAAAAACCAATCGACGCCATTGGGGCTGGTGAAGACGATCCATTCGTAGGAGCCCAGTTGGGAGAAGGCGTCTTTGAGGTAGCCTTTCTGGGTGGGTTCGACGGTGCGGATGGTGGGGATTTCCAGGATACTGGCTCCGAGTCGGGACAATTTCTGACTGAGTTGGCTGGCTTGTTCCCGGGTGCGGGTGACGACGATGCGCTGGCCGAAAAGGGGTTGATTTTCGAACCAGTTGAGTGATTCGCGGAGGCTGACAACCTTGCCTATGACAGTGACGGCGGGAGCTTCGAATTGGTGTTGAGTGACCAGATCGGCAATATTGGTGAGATTTCCCACGATAGTTTTCTGCTTTCCGGTTGTTCCCCAGCGGGTCATGGCCACTGGCATGTCGGGAGACATTCCATGCCTGATCAATTCCCGGGAAATGATGCCGATTCTCTCGACTCCCATGAGAATGACGAGAGTCTCCCGGGTTTGGGCCAGATGGGCGTAGTCGAGTGAGGATTCGGGTTTGGTGGGATCCTCATGTCCGGTGATGACGGTGAAGCCGGAACAGAAATCGCGGTGAGTGATGGGTATGCCCGCATACCCTGGCGCCGCATAAATGGAGGATACACCGTGGACCACTTCAAAGGGAACGCCTTCAGCACGCAGTTTTTCCGCCTCTTCCCCTCCTCTGCCGAATAAATAGGGATCTCCGCCCTTGAGTCGGACGATCGACTTTCCCTGGTGAGCTTTATCGACCAGAAGCTGGTTGACATCCCCTTGAGGAATCGCGTGGTTTTTGGATCTTTTGCCCGCGTAAATGAGTTCACAATGAGCAGGTGCCATGCGGAGAAATTCCCAGTTGGCCAACGCATCATAGACCAGGACATCGGCTTCACGAATGCATTCAGCCGCCTTCAGCGTCAACAATCCCGGATCTCCCGGGCCAGCTCCCACAAGGTAGACCTTTCCTGCTCGCGATTCTTTATTCATGGATGTGCGGTGTTTTTTTCAATTAAATCAAGCATCATTGGGTTTCTGTCGCGCATGCATGTGCTTATGACGGATCGAGTGGGCCAGTCTGGCACCGAGGTTTTCAGCGTCCTCCAGTGAAGCGGAGGATTGGTCCCGGAAAATGTCTCCATCCATATCCACCATGACTTTCATGTTCATGGAGCCATCGGAATAACTGGCATGGGCGGCAATAGGACTCTGACATCCCCCGCCCAACTCCCTCAGAAATGCGCGCTCTGCATGAGTTTCAAACCAGGCAACCGAACAATTCAGGGCGATGCATAACTCATCGGCAACTGGGTCATTCATCCGTATTTCCAGTCCCAGAGCCGCCTGGCCGACGCATGGCAGCATCTGATCCAGGGGGATTGGAGCCGCGGACAATCCGTCCGGCACACTCCGGGCCCACCAACTGCCCGTCGGGCAGATGGACATTCCCAGTCTCTCCATTCCCGCGAGAGCTAAAACAGTGGCGTGGAGATCGTGGTTCTCTTTAATTTTCTGCAGTCGGGTCCCGACATTGCCCCGGATTTCCACCACCTTCAGGTCTGGGCGCATCTGTAAGATCTGCGATTTGCGGCGCAGGCTCGAACTCGCGATGGTCGCCCCGTCTGGAATTGAGCTCCAGGGATTTCCGCTGTCTGAGTCAATGGACCGGCAGATGAAGACGTCCCGGACATCTTTGCGTTCCGGAACAGCTCCCAATTTTAATCCGTCCGGCAGAATAGTTGGCAGATCCTTCAGGGAATGAACGGCAATGTCCGCCCTATTTCCCAGAAGTGCCTCTTCGATTTCTTTGGTGAAAAGACCTTTCGGCAGACTTTTATCCGGGTTGGCTAAGGAGGCTGACTGGAGTTTATCCCCAGTGGTGCGGATGACGACTATTTCAAACGTCCAGGACGGCTTCTTACTCCGGCATATTTCCTGAACCTTGTATGCTTGAGCCAGGGCTAAAGCACTTCCACGGGTGGCGATGCGAATTGTCTGTCCGGCAAGACTCATGATTTGATGGATCTGGTTTCTGGTGACGACATGAGATTGTGTGGGGATGATTCGGTTGCCGCATCCGGGCTGTGTGGACTTCCACCGGACTGACCCCGATGAAGATGATCTAGAACTTCCATAGCCCGCTGCTGGATAATCTGGTCGCACTTATCGACTTCCTGTTGGCGCAGTTTCATGGAGTGGTCCGCGATGGCCTGGAGATCGTCGATATTATAGGAAAAAACCCCCCCGTCAGAAGGGCACAGTCCCGGGTCAATATCCCGTGGCACAGCGATATCCACCAGGAGTAATGGCCGGCCCTTCCTTTTCCCAAGCATGGGTTCCAGACGATTCCGATCAATCACATAATGAGGTGCCGAGGTGGAACTGATGATAATGTCAACCTGAGGAGAATGACTCTCCCATTCTTCAAAATGAATGGCGACCCCATTTAATTCCTTAGCGAGTTTACTCGCTCGCTCGAAAGAGCGATTTGTGACGAAGATTGAGTGAGCGCCACGGCTCAGGAGGGCTTTGGCGGTTTTTTCACTCGTATCCCCTGCTCCAATCACCATGACCTGACGGCCTTTCAAGTCCTCGAAAATTTTAAAGGCCAGATCGACAGCCACCGATCCGACCGATACGCTGCCCCGCTGGATGGATGTTTCGGTGCGGATCTTTTTCGCCACGGAAAAGGCATTCTGGAAGGCCCGATTCAGAACTTTCCCTGAGAAATGGTTTTCCAGGGCATGATGGTAGGCTTTTTTCAACTGACCCAGAATTTCGGTCTCCCCCAACACCATGGAATCCAATCCGGAAGCGACACGAAACAGATGCTCCAGAGTCTCCTGGCCCCTCAGGAAAAAAAAGTGATCCCGACTGGCCCCTTTCAATCCGTGAAAATCCCGGATAAAATCATACAATTTCTGATGAGTGAACTCAGGTTGCTGGTCGGCAAAGCAATATATTTCCACCCGATTGCAGGTCGATACAATCACCGATTCCTCGATGTGATGGTCCTTCTTCAATTGTGCCATGGCATCAGTCAGATGGGAGTCGACAAAGGCCACCTTTTCCCGGATCTCGACCGGGCAGGTGTGGTGGCTCATTCCTATGGCTACAATTCCCATGTTCAAAAATAAAGTGACAATTGAGGTCGGGTTATTTGGATTCAGTTTTATGGAACCGGTGAAGCATTATGAATATCCGAGAGCAGATTTGCACCCCAGAATGTCGTCAGCACAAACAAAAACATTCCCAAAGTCAGGCAGGCGAAATATCGGCCGCGGATGCGGGAAAACCAATGAAGAAGCAAAACAATCACATAGCCAACCCACACCACAAGTGACCAGTAGATCTTGGCGTCGGCTGACATTATCTTTCCTGAATTGATCTTCAGGATGAAAAATCCAAGTGCCAGTCCAATGGTCAGGAGTGCCACTCCGGCATTTAATAAAATGATGGAGGTGTGTTCCAACCTGGAAATGGATGGCAACCGGACCCAGAACGCCAGCTCCTTATTGTATTTGAGGTAATGAGAATGGGTCAGATACATCACAGATGCGACACTCGCCATGGCAAAGGATCCATAAGCCAGAAGAATGATGGGAACATGGAGGATAAACCATCCACGCAATTCGAGAGAATTCACCGGACTATCCACGTTGGGAAAGAGTGACATCAGACTTAAACTGAAAACCAAGGGGGAAATAAAGACACCAAAGGACCTGAGATTGGACCAGAATGCCCCGATGATAAAGCCGAATCCGATGATCCATGCGGTGAACATGGTGACCTCGAAGAGGTTGTTTATGGGGCATCTCTGGGTTTCTGCCGCGCGGATCATCAAAGCGATGGTATGGCAAAGGAAACCACTCACAAGGAATCCCACATTGATGGTGTCATCGCGGGTGAATCCTTTGCGCCACAGGAACACAGAATAGACCAATGCCAACCCATAAATGAGGGTCGCAATCATCATCATTCCATGTTCATCCAGGTTCATATTCAAACAGACTTCGGGTAATGTATCAGGAATATTATCCCGGATCACTCATTTCGAGAGAATAAAAATGGTCCGGGCCATTGAGCGCCGGACCACGGGGGTAAATATTCCTTGCCATGGAATCGGAAATTCCGTCACCAGGGGTTTTCTGGAGCATCAGGACTTTGAGGAATTCAACAGGGCGCTGACCAGCTGATTCAAACGCTCAACCATTGTTCGCGGGTCCTCGATCAATCCGGCCGCGGCTTTCGCATTCTCCAATATCTGGTGGGCCACCAGGGTGGCAGTCGAATTATCCCTGCTTCTCATTGAATCCAGTTTGACAATAATTTCATGCGCCGGATTGATCTCCAAATCACTGGTTTCTCCCATTCCCCCGCCCGGCATGGAAGACTTCACGGCCTTCATGAACTGCCGCATGCCGGATGTCATGCCATCTTTGTTGGCGAGCAAACAGGGACTCCCAACCAGTCTGGTTGAGGCTCGCACCTCCCCGACCTGGTCGCCGAGAACTTCTTTGAGCCATTTCACAAATCCCTTGACCTGGTCTTTGGTCAGGCCCGTGCCCGATTCTTCATCCAGAGATATATCCGCCTTTTCAGCTGAGACCATCTTCTTCTCCTTGAACTCGGTCAGATGGTCCATGACAAACTCGTCCGTCGGGTCGGTGAAAAACAGAACTTCCAGACCTTTTTTCTGGAAGGCTTCGAAATAGGGACTTTTCTCTATGGTCTGTCTGTCCGGGCCGTTCAGATAATAAATTTCTGTCTGATCGGATTTCATGCGCGTGATATAATCCTCCAGTGATGTGGTCACTCCAGCATCCAGTGCTGAGGATTCATACCGCAGCAATTTCGCCAGCGATTCCCGGTGGGTGTAATCCTGGACAATCCCTTCCCGGATGTAGCGGCCGAATTCGCCAAAAAAATTCTGATATTTCTCCGGATCCTTGGATGCCTCGTCATTGAGAAACTTCAGGAGTTTTGAGGTGACAACTTTATTTATTTTGGCGAGCAGAGCGGAATCCTGCATGGATTCGCGTGATATGTTCAGAGGCAGGTCTTCGCTGTCGACGACTCCTGTTAGAAAACGCAGGTATTCCGGGAGCAATTTCTTCGAATTCGGTTCAATCAGGACCCGTTTGCAATACAGATTGACCTGGCTTTCCTGGCGGGAAAGTCCCATTTTCTCCATATTCGACTCGGGTACGAAGAGAATGGAATGAATCATCAATGGAGCGTCTGCCGAAAAATGCAGCCGATAGCGGGGTTTTCCGAAACCATGGAGGTGCTGGAAAAATTTCTCGTAATCCTCTTCTGTGATTTCATTTTTCGAGCGTACCCATAATGCCTGAACCTCGTTGATTTTTTTATCCCCCCGGTAAACGGGAAAGGGAACGAAGCTCGAATGCTTTTTCAGGATCGAATCCACCCGGTAATCCTCTGCAAATTCCGTGTGTTCCTCTTTGAGGTGGAGCACGATTTTTGTGCCCCTTACCAGACCTTCCTGAGTGGAGACCTCGTAGGCACCGGAACCATCTGAAGTCCATAATACACCCGGCTCCCCCTCACGATAACTGCGGGAAGAAACCTCCACACGATCCGCCACCATGAAGGCCGAGTAAAATCCGACGCCAAATTGCCCAATCAGGGACGCATCCGGTTTCTGGCCATCTGCCAATTGGCTCAGAAAATTCTTTGACCCTGAATGAGCAATGGTTCCCAAGTTGGTGATGATTTCCTCGCGGTTCATTCCAATTCCCGTGTCAGCAAAGGAAATGGTTTTCTGCTCCTTGTCCACTTCAACCACCACTTTCAATTCCAGTTCTGGATCGTGAATGGATTCTCCGGAGGCTTTTTTAAACCTGAGCTTCTCCAGTGCATCGGATGCATTCGAAACCAGCTCCCGGATAAAAATCTCTTTATCCGTGTAGAGTGAGTTGATCACAATATCCAGCAATTGCCGAATTTCAGCTTTAAATTCGTATTTCTCAGTCTGACTCATATTTTTCAGTAAAAAGTTAATAAATAGTGTTCTGGCAATGGTCAAGCCACCAACCTGAACATTTTCACATATTCAGGGACAAAGATGGACGGGTGTGCAGGATGGCTCACTCATTCCGCAGCGTAGGTCACCAGGGACTGAATCAGATGAGGATGGGAAAATTTCCGGCGCGCATCCAGGAAAGCCAGTTCAATCAAAAATGAAATGCCGACAATGTGGACTTTGAGTGATTCCAGAAGTTTGATGGCCGCAATAGCTGTGCCGCCTGTCGCCAGCAGGTCATCCACCAGGATGACCCGATCTCCTTCCTTCAGGGCGTCCTGATGAATGGCTATCGTGCTTGAGCCGTATTCCAGATCATAGCTCTCTTCAAGAGTGAAATAGGGAAGCTTCCCCGCTTTGCGTATGGGAACAAATCCCGCATTCAGTCTCAAAGCGACCCCGGAGGCAAAAATAAAACCCCTCGCGTCGATGCCAACCACAGCATCAATGTCCTTACCAGAATAAGGACCCGCAAGGAGTTCAATCGATTGATGAAATAATACAGGATCGCGCAGGATGGGCGTTATATCCTTAAACTGGATCCCGGGTTTCGGAAAATCTGCAATATTCCGAATGGCCGATTCGAGGTTTTTTAATGATGATTCTATTGCACTCATGGTCCCAAATCAGGGAAGCCAGCCAGTACATCGCTTAAGCGGCTTCGCCTTCTTCCAGAGACTCAATCATTTTGCGCAATTTTCCAAGGGCATTATTCTGTATCTGACGCACTCGTTCGCGGGTGACTCCAAAATGGGCGCCCACTTCCTCCAATGTGCGTTCTTCGCCACCACTCAAACCGAAGCGGTACTCCAGGATTTTCGCTTCCCGCTCGGGCAGGGAATTCAGAAGATTGTCCAGCATGGACTGCACCGTGCGCTTTTCCAGGTCCGAATATGGGTCTGATGCGTGCTCATCCATGACGATGTCGGAAAAGTTCGCCGACTCGGAATCATCTGCCAACGGAGCGTCCAGTGATGCAGGCCGGACTGCGGCCCTTTTCATTTCCTGAACTTTAAATACGGATATCCTCAATTCCTCTGCCAGTTCCTCATCCGATGGCTCATAGCCCAAGGCATCCTGAAGCGCGATCGATGCACGGCGCATGCGGGCAATTTTGTCCACCAGATGCACCGGAAGCCGGATGGTTTTGGATTGATTGGCTAATGCCCGCTTGATGCTTTGCTTGATCCACCAGGCGCCGTAGGTTGAGAGCTTGCCACCCTTGTTGGGATCAAACCGTTCAACCGCCTTCATCAGGCCCATGTTTCCCTCGTTGATGAGATCCAACAGGGGCAGACCATAGCCTTCATAATCACGGGCAATTTTCACGACCAACCGTAGATTGGCCTTGATCATGATTTCCCGGGCCTCGTCGTCACCTTGGCGGATGCGATCAGCCAGCTTAACCTCTTCCTCGGGAGAGATAAGATCAAACTTCCCGATCTCACGCAGATAGAGACTGTAGGTCAGATCAAGATCTGAGCTGAGAGCGCGGTTGGATTCTATTTTCGTAGAGCTTTCCAGCTCGATAAGGGAATCCTTACAATCGTCCGGAACTATCTGAATAGGTCCTTCACTCGGGATGATTTCATCCCGGTCGATAGATTTTATTTTCATAAGCCTCGAATCGTATTGCGATATGGTGGGCGGACCACATCGCGGATTCCCAGGTGGCTTGTATGCACAAAGTATATTTTCTCCCTGTGAGAATCAATAGTTTTTTGCAGATTATTTTACATGAGAGTATGAAGTGCGGGATAGTTGCTGATGGAGAAGGAGTTAATCTGAAAAAATGGGCGAAACAGAGAAGGCTGTGGATCTGTTGGCGGAAAAAATGGATGTTCAGCGGGCTGGATCCTCCTGATTGCAATGGGGGAATGGATAGTAAAAAAAACCGCCGATTGGGATCCCTGAGGATGTTCCTGATCGACGGATGGGAATGAATGGATCCTGAGAAAAAAGACTAGGAGTCGGACTTCTCGGCCAATTTGGATGGGGATTCGTCGCTGCCGGCGCGGTAAGTCCTGCGGGGTTTATAGCGGACAACTTTTTCTGTTTCCGGGGATTGGGCGGAGTTTGATTGTGCCGGACTGGTTTCGATAGATGCGGTTGATGAGGATGGGGTTGGACTGGAGGTGGAGGAATTTTTGCGTGGTTGTCTGCGTTTTGGTTCAGGCATGGCAGCGGCGGGCTGATAAACCGAGGCGCTTTCAATCACAGACGATGGCAGGTCCTTGTTGTAGTAGGAATGGTAATACTTGGCATAATAATACGATGGATCAGCGGTTGTAATGCCATTGAGGATAATTCCAAGAATACTCTGTCCCCGTTTATCCAGTTCATGGAGGGCATTTTTGATAAAGCGCAGGGACGTCTGACCGGCCCGCACCACAAAGAGTCCGGTGTCGACGAATTCAAAGACGGAAAAAGCATCATCAATGGCAGTCAAAGGCGGACAGTCGATAATGACGTAATCGTATTCCTCATAAGCCTGCTGAATCATCACCGGCACCACTTGAGATGAAAGAAGTTCGCCGGGGTTCATCGGCAATTTGCCGGTCGTGATCACATCAAGGTTGGGAATCTGTGTCTCGCGGGTGACATCCAGCCAATGAACCCGACCGCTCAGAACATCACTGAGACCACCGGATCGCTTGAAGTCGAAATATTCATTCACCGAGCCCCGGCGAAGGTCGGCATCGATGAGAAGCACCTTGTTCCCAGCCATGGCCAGAGTGGCGCCGAAATTTACAGTGAAAGTGGATTTCCCATCTCCAGGAACAGCGCTTGTCACCACCAGGGATCGGATCTGCTTGTTTCCTTTGGTATAATATTTGAAAGCGGACCGGACGCCCCGCAAGGATTCGCAGAACATATCATGCAGTCCCAGATCTGTGATCAGAAACCGGCTTTTTCCGGCTGGAGGCGTGGTGATTTTGGGAATCTGGCCCAATACGTGTTCCTGAAGTTCTCTTTCAATATCTTCAGCCAGTTCGAGGCGGTCATCCAGCTTGCTCAGAAAAAAGACCAATACACCAGCCAGGATAAAACCGGCCACAATGCCTCCAGCCAGGATGAGTGGGCGGTGCGGCCCGATGCGGCGTCCCGGACTTCCGGAAAACAACACCTCCAGGTTCAGCATGGGTGCCGATTCCCGGTCATTACTGAGCCGGTCCTTTTTAAGTTGCACACTCTCCTCCAGCAACCTCTGCTGCGAAACCAGATCGTCGTACTGCTTCTGCAATGGCCGGAGTTCATCAATCTTGGACTGAATGTCCGCACTCCGGGCAGACATCGTCGCCAACTGACTGCGCAACGATTGTTCTTTGGCTTTGAGCTTTGAATTGAATGCAATGGATTGTTGATTGAAGGAGCGCCTGAGTGTCTCCAATTCCTTATCCAATTTCTGCATGAATGGATGCTCGGATTTTAAATCGACGGCATAGCGGTTGCGTTCGGCTGAAAGATTGGAAATCGATCGTCTTAAATCCACCGCCAATTGGATCTCTTCCCGGGAGAATAGTTCTTGCGAGGAATCACCATTCACCTGGTTGGATGCGTTGGATAAAACACCTGCCCCGTAGGTATCGATATACTTCTCAAATGCGTCCCCCACATTATTCTGCTGAATCATACTCAGTTCGATATTCAGCTTTTCTATGCGCCCCTCCAGTTCACGCCGGTCATCCTGGAGTTTGGTATATGTTCCAAAGCCTTTTGACGAATCGACATTTTTATTTTTGCGCAGAAAACCTTCGATCTGGGATTTGATGGATTCCAGCTCAGCTTCCTGATCGGCGATGGATTTGCTGATTTCTGTCAATTTACTGTTTTTAGCTTTCTCTGCCATATCGCGCTTGGCCTTGATGACTTCATCTGCCCAAAGGCTGACATAATCCTGAGCAAACTGAGGATCCGTGCTGGTGACAATTAACTTGAAGGCGAATGTGCCCTGCCCCGGCATAAGAGATATGTGTGGGATGGGTTTGCTTCCATCTGGGGACAGATAATCCTGAAAATGCTGGTTGACCTTGTTGAGCAGATCATTTCCATTGATGATCTCGCGCTCCCGATCCATATTGAGGCCTTCACTCACAACCGAAATGTCATTGGCAATGGTTGGAGGAGGCGCTAAGTAAGCGGTTGATTCAAAAGTGTCGGGCAAAGTGAATGCCTTATAGCCGGCAAAACCCCCAGTCGCGAGCAAGCACAGGAGAAAAATCCACCATCGGCGGAATATAAACCTCATCGCCTTCAGTATGTGCATGAAAATATTCATGCGGTCCATCAAACCCGTTCCGTACGAGGGCGGCGGGGGCAATACTTGACTCGATTTAACTGACATCTATTCGTCTCCTTGAAAATTTAAAATTCTGATCTTTCTGATTGCTTGCTGCATTGAAGCACTCGTGCACACTGGTTGGCATCTGAGCTGGAAGTTCCCATGCGGAATTCAGTGTTCCCCTTGGATGGATGAAAACTTAAAACCCGGTCCCGACTTCTTTGACTTGAATTCTGTCCCCATCGCGAAGAATCGGGTTGTCCTGAGCATTGGAATTGCTCAATGCCTTGAGCCAGTTCAATTCCAGAATCTCTGAGCTTCCAGTGACAAGGTTCGGACGGATGAGGCGCACCTTGGCGGTGTCCACCCACTCGGGATTTCGAAAGGATGAACTCACTTTTGCCAGGGCTTCACTCAAGCGGACATCCTGGCTGAGATCAATTTCCAGAGTTGTGTTTATGATGGCATTTTTGCGGTCGAAAATCACAATTTTCCCCAGGCGCACCGCCCTATCCTCGAGGTAGATATCCACATCCACGTTGTTGTAATATGTTTTCAGCAATTCCATGCGCACTTCGCTTTTGACTTGAGCGATCGACTTATTGGCGACGTTCACATTCACGAAAAGACCTTTGTAATCCGGATCGTGTGTGATCGGGAAACGCAGGGATCCAATGTCTGTGACATCAAGCTTGACTGGACCATGAGTTCCCGCTGAAGGATCCTGATGAATATAGTAGCTGATGATGTCGCCCTTTCGCAGCACGTGAGCATCCGTCGAGACAGAACGCGTAGCAGTGGCTGATGGAGTCTGAGAAAAGCCGGATTGTGCCGACAACCCCATCGCCAGGATCAGAAGACCACGGTAAAGCATTTGTAATTTAGAGATCATAATTAAAAAGTATGGAAACCAGACTTTGAGTGAAATCGCGGTCCACCAGTTCGCTGAGTTTTCGGTTGAATGAGTAGGAGACTAAAATCGAAGATTTGCGGTTTATCTCTTTGGTCAATCCAATGCTGGTGGAGAATAGATTGGCGTCCTCCGCCTGCGTTGTGCCAGACGTGGAAAGCCACAGATAATTGGCAGTGAACTGTGCTTTCAGTCCTCGAGTCAGTTCAGAAGTCAAATTATAACCGACAATTGTCTGATCTGCATAGTTGGTGCCGAAACCATCATTCACGAAGCGTCGACCCGTCACCGATTGGGTCAATGTGCGGGTCATCCTGTTGACGATCTCGCCTTCAAATATCACTCCGGAGAAATTTTCGGTGTCGTTGATCCCCCCGGACTGCTCATAATCAATGGAGGAGTAGGCCACCTTGGCGGTGATGTCAAAATACCGGTTGGGACGAATCACCACCTCAGGGCCAATCTCAATGATATCCGAATTGTTCTGACTCGAATTCAGATCCTTTTTCACATAGTTCTGCATGGCATATTCGCCTTCCAACCCCAAAGTGAACTGACGGGAAAAGTCATAATACCCACCGGCCTGAAATGAGTGGCGATTGAGGTCCAGGGTGGTGAAATTCTCATTCAGGGACCGGTCAATGCTGAACTCGTATGCTGTCTCAGTATGGAATTGAGCGGTTGGCTGCCAGGTCAAACCGGTTCCAATCGTGTTGTTAATCCTTCTCCAATTCAAGGCTTCCGACCCGGCAAGGGTGAGGGTGTCTCCGGAAATAAACGCCCGGCGCAATGGGTCTAACTCGACGCCGATCCGATCGTAAACCCCAACTTTGAAGTCATTGATGCGTTTCTCCAGGCGGAACTCGGAACCAGGGTTGATGACCAGCGTATTGAGGGCATCCACGTCGAGGTAATACTGGTAACCCACAAACAGGTTCATATTCAGCGCGATTGTTCGGGAGGGCTGATAAAACGCACGGACATTCACCCCCGCCAGAACAGCAAAATCATCGACTTTACCGGTCTGGGATAAATTGACGTTATCAATGTAGGACACCCCCAGCTGGGCCGCATAATCAATCTTGGTTTTTCCGAGGCTGAAGTTGTAATTCTCCAGGGATGCGGGCTGGTAAGGAATAAGGTAATCGGTGATTTCCTGAGCCTGTCCCTCCTGGCATATCAAGGCTCCGAGAACACCGGTGGCGGCTCCCAACAGGTGCAAAGTGTTATTTTTTTCACTCATGTTTGCGAATAATTTGGGTAGTTTTTGCATAAATTGCGGCAATTATGCCCGAATTCTTATAGTGAAAGCAACTCGCCACCACACAGTACAGGTAATATAACGAACCAATGCTGTCCCACATTTAGAAAAATTCCCAAAAACAAGACATAAAATTTTGGACGACATCACGGGAGCATGGGTTGGGGAGGCTCCTTGGTATCGCCAGCTTTGAAAATGTCTGCCAGTCGACAGAAAATCAAGAAAGATATCGCCATGAGAAAACTGGATGGTCCAACCCAATCGCCGGTTTTTCTAAAAAAGGTTTCTCTGGGATTGCTGGTCAGGGGGATTTCAAAGATTTTATACCCTGCTCCATGGGTGGATGTCTCAGGGTCACTGGCAAAATGAATTCCATTCATTGTCCCCCATGGGCTCACCCAGCAAGTCAGGCCATTATTTGTGGCTCGGACCATGGGAATTCCAAGTTCAATCGATCGAAATTGAGCATGTTGTGCATGCACCCATTGTGCTGAACTTTTTCCAAACCAGGCGTCATTGGTCATGTTGATCATCAATTGGGTCCGTGCTTCTGTTGAGGATCGGATGAGTTCCCAGAAGCTGTCCTCAAAGCATATACAGAAGGCGAGGTGAATACCTTTCTCGGTCCAGTAAAAATATCCCGGTTTCTGACCGCGATGGAAACTGCCAATTGGGATCCACTTTGACAACCAGGGGAAGCGGGATTCCATGGGGATAAATTCACCAAATGGGACCAGATGCTGCTTGTGATAGAGCGCGATGGGGTGACCTTCCTCATCCTGCCATCGACCCTGATTATTGATAAAGAGTGCGGAATTGTGATAACGATAGACGGGAGTTCCGGTTGAATGATCGGCCTCGGAAAGTCTCCAGGCAAACAGCAAAAGCAGTTTGATTCTCCGCAGCCATATTGGCGATCCGTTTCAGTTCCTTGTCTCCAATACGGGGAGCGGCTCCTTCGGGCCATATGACCAGTTCCGGTTTGGGATGCGAACTCAACGCCTGATCCGTCAGCGAGATAACCCGGTCCCACATGGCCTGCTGCACGGATTCTTCAGAGTTCCAGATTTCCCACTGCGTGAACCCCGGTTGAATGGCCGCCACAGAAATGGATGGACCAGTGTCCTGAGCAGCCCGTGGAAAACCCCCAATCAACCCGATAAAAATTAAAAATGCCGGGAATGCCTCGCGAATTCCAGCAGCCGGATTTCCCGCACTTCTGAACACCTGCAACACCCCGAATCCCAGCAGAATCGAACCGGCACAGACAATCCACGACACCAGCAGCACCCCACCCAGACCGGCAACCCAGGTCACAACAGGCATCGAAGCCTGAGATACTCCCAATAGATTCCAGGGAAAACCCGTCAGTGCATACGACCTCACCCACTCCAGAGCAACCCAAGCACCAGCTGAACCAATAACCCACAAGAGGCGCTGCCACCACCCCGGCCAGGAAGAAAAGCAGCACAAATAAGAAATCCGGCTCCAATCTTTGCCTCCAGGACACATGGACTTCCATGTGTGGACACAAAATACGGACCAGACCCCAATGTAGAGACCCGTGTATAGGGACAAGGCAAACCAGCCCGGGACTGCCCCCGCAGGGAATGGGTTGTTCCACAACCAATAAAGACTGACCCCAAAAAAGCTGGATCCAACTGTCCAACCATGAAAAAAAGCATCACGAAGCCGGGCCGGGCTGCCCAGAACGATCAGAAACGGCCAGATCCACCCAACTGCAGCCATGGGCAATGACAGGTAAGCCGATGCCCCAAAGGCCCCGGTCAATAAACTGACGAGAAATTGTCTCCCTTTCACCTTTTGAAATTTTCGGATAAGCGATGTGGGTGATTTTTCCCGGATAACCATAATAACAATGAACTCTCTGCGATTAATGAGCCCTGAGCCAGGGAATATCAGGAGCTTGCTTGCGGTGGAGCAGATCAGACCAGATGGCTGGGCACAAAAAGAGGGCTAAACAATAAAAAAACATACTGAGGTGACATCAAAGGTGAAGTGGTACGCGAGGAGGGACTTGAACCCCCATGCCTTGCGGCACCGGAACCTAAATCCGGCGTGTCTGCCAATTTCACCACTCGCGCATGTGACAGCTCACTACATAAAGCCTCCCGGGAGTGTCCATGCCAAGGAAAAAATTCCCCTCATCTAGCGAAAGTTCCGGTGGCAGTTGGTGCAGGATTGCTGAATTCCGGAAAGTGCTCCATTTGCTCTTTCGGTATCAACCGGCGAAAACCCCGACAGCAGGGTGCGCAATCTCCGGGCTGCTTCGACCGCCTCAGATGCCAATTGCGCAAAATGCTTATTCTTATCCGGTGTGAGGTGGTCGGGTGCCTTCAGCCGATGCAATTCCACAAGTGCTTCCTCAAGCAGCAGTGCCTGATGGGCTGGAGCCAGATCCGGATGCTGAACGTCCTGAAGCCACTGGCGGTTTTTCACTTCTTTAAGGCGATCCCAAAGACGGTCAATACTGGCCATCTGCCGCGCCATATCCCCAGGATCGACCACCGGGCGGGGCAATGACATGTCTTTCAATCTCTCCCGCCCGATGACCGTGGAGTTTTCAATTGCCAGATACAATCCTGAATAGTTCT
The DNA here is from genome assembly GCA_021209225.1 of Verrucomicrobiota bacterium. Lineage (GTDB taxonomy): Bacteria > Verrucomicrobiota > Verrucomicrobiia > Limisphaerales > JAJOIW01 > JAJOIW01. The sequence goes on along the minus strand of JAJOIW010000086.1, from coordinate 3,338 downwards.
GTGATGTCCCGGCGGCAATCAGAAATTCCAATGCTTTCTGGCGGTCCAATTCGCCTGCGGAGGAAAGCATGAACGCGGCTGCGGCTGGCCCGCGGTGTCTTCCATGGTGACAATGAACATAGATTTTGCCTGCCAGCTCCTGGTAAACATGTGCAAGCAGGAGTGCGGAATCCTCAGGGATGCCATCATACCCGATCGGGATGTGCAGATACCGGATCCCTCGCCGGGCAGCCGTGTCAACCATGGGAACCGCTCCGTCCACACTGACTATAACCGATACCCCGATTGATTGCAGATAAGCAAAATCCCGGTCAGATCCCGGTTCACTCCCGGAACTGATCCGGGCATGGGGAAAGCACAGATTCTCCAGCGAATGCTCAACCAGCCCCACCCGCCCCCCAGCCAATTCTTCACAGTGCGACCACCCACAATGGGCCAGTATCCCCATTGGCAGCAGCCTGCACATCATGGAGAGGAACGCATTGGCCAGACCATATCTGCTCATGATTCATATTGAGCCTCCCGACGCGGCTCATGGCAAGAATATCATGACAGTCACAAAGCTTCCTTTTCATTTTCGTCATTTCGTGGTTTTCTGAAGCCCGTCCATGAACCAGACCAATACGACTTTGAGTAAATTCCCAGTCCATTCGGGATTGGCCATATCACTGATTTTTTTCCTATGCTGGGCCTCTCTGCATACAGTCCATGGCTCCAAACCGGATCGCTACCAATTAGTGCAGGATTGGTTGATAAATCCGGACTATTTCCGCGCCACTGTCACCATTCACCCCGATGGGCGTTCCATTGTCCTGGATAATGGTTTGATTCGCCGGACCCTCCACCGCGGCACCTGGTCAGGCACAGCCGAGTTTTACAGTCACATGACTCAGGAACATCTCCTCAGAGCTGTTGAACCGGAAGCCATACTCACCATCGACGGTGTGATCCATACCATAGGCGGCATCAAATCCCAGACCAACCGGGCATACCTCCTTCCGGAATCCTTTGAGGATTTTCAAAGCCCTGAATCAGCCTGGATCCTCAGCTCGGCTGAAGTGGTGCCAACAGTGGAAAGATTTCCCTGGAAAAAGACACGGCACACTGCTCCCGTTGTCCACTGGCCACCCATGGGCTCCGGCCTGAAAACCATCTGGACATCTCCTGACCCAGCCCATAAGCACATCCGTGTCGAGGTGCGCTACGAAATCTATGATGGCATCCCCTCTCTCATGAAGTGGGTGGTCCTGCATAATGACGGAGATTCCCCAATCAACCTGGACCACATCATCGTGGAAAAATTATCGGTCGTTCCCTATGAGGATCTCGTCGAATTCAGAAACATACCCCTGACTCCGCCCCAATCCATCCACGTGGAAACAGACTACGCTTTCCAAGGCATGTCCTACAAAAACAGTGCTCATCACAGCGTGCACTGGATACCGGATCCCACATTCAGCACCCAAGTCAACTATCTGATGCAGACACCCTGCCTGTTGGAAGTGCGCCCGAAACGTGGGCCAGACCAGACCCTTCCTCCACAAAGCTCGTGGACCAGCTTCAGAGTCTTTGAACTGGCTCAGGATTCCACTGACAGGGAACGAAGAGGACTGGCCCACAGGCAGTTTTACCGCCGCATGGCCCCATGGGTGACCGAAAACCCCCTGATCCTCCACGTTGTCAGTGTCGACCAGAATACTGTCCACAGGGCCATCGACCAGGCCGCCGAATGCGGCTTCGAAATGGTCAGTCTCAGTTTCGGCTCCGGTCTCAATATGGAAGACGACTCCCCGGAAAATCTGGAGAAATTCAAAGCCTTTTCCGACTATGCCCTCCAGAAAGGAATCCATTTGGGAGGGTATTCTTTATTGTCAAGCCGACGCATAGGCAATGGTCAGGACGTGGTCTCCCCGCCTGGAGAATCCCCCACCCATGGGAACTGCCCCGCTCTCACTTCCGGGTGGGGACAGAATTACTTCTCCAAATTGAATGAGTTCTTTGATCGCACTGGATTCCTTCAGTTCACACATGACGGAAGTTATCCCGGAGATTGGGATGTCACCTCCCGCCCGCCATGGCAGAAAGGTCTCAATGACTCGCAGTGGGTGCAATGGGAGATCATCACCGGATTTTACCAGAAACTGCGTGCCACAGGGGCATACATCCGAGTGCCGGATTACTATTATCTCTCCGGTGCCAATGAATGTGCCATGGGATACAGGGAAGTGAACTGGTCGCTCCCCAGGGCCGAACAGGTTCTTCATACCCGACAGAATATCTTTGATGGCACCTGGCAAAAAACTCCCTCCATGGGCTGGATGTTTGTCCCATTAACCCAATACCACGGAGGCGGGGCTGCCGCCACCATCCGAGCCCCTGTCCGAACATTTGGACCAATTACGAAAAAATGCTGGCTTCCAACATGCTGCTCGGCGTGCAGGCCGTCTATCGTGGTTTCCGCCTCTATGATACTCCACAAACCCGGGATATGGTCCAGAGAATGGTCCATCTCTACAAATCCCACCGCGATATACTTGAGAGTGACCTGATTCATCTGGCCAGGGCCGATGGGCGCCAGCCGGACATGATGCTCCATGTCAACCCCGGCTTGAAAGAAAAAGGATTTCTGGCTGTATTCAACCCGCTTCCCAATTCCTTTCCGGAAAAAGACGCATCCCCCTTTACTATACTGGCCTGGCTAATCAAGTCACCATCCAGGATTCCACAGGCCGTGAATGGACCCAGGATCTGGAGCCAAACTCCGAAATCAGCTTGGACCTCGTCATGGAGCCTCATTCATACACCTGGTTCTCATTCCAATAACCAATCAAATAAATTTTTCCTGCCGGTCTGCGAGCGCTTGACGAAAGGATCAGGCATAGTAGACCATAGACTTCAAAGACCCCGAAAAGAATGAAAGAAATTAAATCGATGATTCAAAACCCCAATCGCAGGCAATTTGTGAAATCAACCGCTGTGGCCACTGGGGCAATCGCAGCCCCATTCATCCTGCCGAGCCGAGGATTCGCGCAGAATTCCGAAACGATTAAAGTTGGTCTCATCGGGTGTGGCGGGCGCGGTACTGGAGCTGCCAGCCAGGCACTGAGTGCGGACAATAATGTGGTTCTGTCTGCCGTCGGTGATGTTTTTGAGGACCGGCTGGATGGCTCACTGAAAAACCTGCGTTCTCAAATGGAGGACAAAGTCCAGGTCGACCCGGATCATCAGTTTATTGGGTTCGATGCATACCGGAAGGTGATTGACAGTGGGGTGGACGTCGTGATTCTGACAACCCCTCCCGGGTTCCGGCCAATGCACCTCGAGTACGCAATTCAGCA
>JAJOIW010000022.1 GCA_021209225.1 Verrucomicrobiota bacterium | reverse complement strand
CCCCCCAGTTTCCCAACACGTCGTTCGGACAATCCAGAACACCGGAATTCGGGAGATATCCGGTTTCATGCAGATGCAGGAGGTTACGGGGTGGATTCACAAAATCATCCAGATAAAACCGGGTGCTGATAGCGATCTGCTTGAGGTTGTTCATGCACTTCACCTCCTGAGCGCGATGCTTGACATTGACAACCGCCGAAAGCACGAGAGTCGATAAAACAGCAATGATGGCCATCACCGTCAACATCTCGATCAGGGTATATCCAGCCGGGAATCGATCGGGACAACCCATGCCTGCGCATCTCATTTTTCCCGTGCGAATGTTCTTCATATGTTCAATTTCCCTCTCTTCATAAGAACTCAGGCAACCACCGCGAATTGCTGAGGCCGTTGCCAATGCTCAAAAATCTCGGTTGGGTTTTCCATGATTTCGAGACACAGGTCTTCCAAACCGAGACGAAACTGGTTGACGCGCACCCGGCGGGTCATTTCGTAGTGTCTGAGAAATGAATCATCATGCCAATGGACTAATGCCGTCACCACCGGCCCAAGCGCATCAATTTTTAAAATACCAGGAAGGTCAATCTCATCGATGTGCACAGGCCGGTCAAAAATAAACTGCACCTTGCGGATGCGTTCCAGCAGATCGTCCAGCCGCGCGGAAACCGGCAACTTGCCTTCATGGATAAAGCCGATGTGATCGGCCAGTTTTTCCAGGTCCCCGACCTGATGAGTGCTGATCAGGATCGTGGTCCTGGGATCACTGTCCACAAGCTCAATCAGTTGACGGTTCAACTCGCGTCTCGATAACAAATCAAAGCCTTCCCCCGGCTCATCCAACACCAGCAACTCAGGGCGGGCTCCCAGACTCATCACAATGGAAAGCTTTTTCTGCTCCCCGTAGGAAAGCTGCCCAATTTTCCGTTTCCAAGGCAAATCCCAGCGGATTCCCAGATCCAGTGCCAGCTTACTGTCAAATCTGGCGGATAATCGCGACCAGTAGTGGCTCAATTCCTCAGCAGTCATCCAAATTGGCAGTTGGAATCCTTGCGGAACGTATGCTATCTTCTCCTTGACGGATGCCGGAGCCCTCAACGGATTTTCGCCCAAAACCCGAAGAGAGCCCCCATCCTGACGTAACAACCCTAATATGAGGCGCAGCAAAGTGGTTTTTCCTGCGCCATTGCAACCGAGCAGACCATACACCGAACCGCGGTGTATTTGAAGGTCCAGACCATTCAGGATTACAAGTCCACCTGGGAAGGTTTTGACCATCTGTCTGACATCGATCGCAAATTCGTTCACGGCGTACCTCCGCCGATAATCTTGAGTTCCGGCTCCCGGTCAGCGTCCCGCACTGCTGGCAGGGAGCTGGCCTCATTGATTAAATTCTCAAACATCGCTTCCAGCTTCTCCGCCGATAATCCGGAAATCATAGCTTCCACTATCATCCCCTTCATCCGTTCCCTGAGTTGCTTCTCATAATCCAACCCAGCCAGCGCCGTAGCACCGGATGCAATGAAGGCCCCGCGCCCACGCCTCATCTCCACCACCCCACCGTGTTCCAATTCGCTGTATGCCTTAACAATCGTCTGCGGATTGACGGCTATCTGGGATGATAACTCCCGGATCGAGGGCAGCTGGTCCCCACTCTCCAAAGCCCCAGTCACCACATACTGCTGAATCTGATCCATGACTTGCCGGTAAACTGGCAAGCCACTCCGATCCTCAATATGGATGTGCAGTCTCTTATACACAGTGTCTACTTTCCTTTTCTAACCACCTCCCCGGCCACATCAGATATCCTCATATCTGATCAGTCCATCTGTGCCGGCGTTGCGGTCTTTTCGTGTACCATAACACCCATACACTCGGCCGCAATCCTTTTTTCTTAAATCTTTTCTCCAGCATTCCCAGTCATGCCCCACAGAACCTCGTCCATGAATCCATATTTCCCGGGTGATCGGGCATTCCCCGGGACAGACGCGATGGAAAAATGTTGATGAATTTTCAGTTGACCCGAAAGCTTTGCCATGCAAAGTTTGTGGTGTGAGTGAGAACTGGGCATCTGAGCATTTGCGGACGATACGGACATTGATGGAGCGGACGGCGATATATCGTCGGGCGCTGGCGCCGGTGAGTCTGGTGGCGGGATTGATTGGGGTCGTGTCGGCAACTGGTGGAATATTGCTTGGGGTGAGGTCGGCGCGGGGTTTTGTGATTTGGTGGGTAGTGACCGGGATGATTGGGTTGGGGATGTCCTTGTTATTGGTGAGGAAACAGGCCTTGCATGAACAGGAAGCAATCTGGTCACCCCCTACCCGTCGGGTCGCTGAGGCGGTCAGTCCGGCATTGGCATCGGGATTGATTATTGGAATTTTATTTTTATCGAATGAAGTCACCAGCACATTGGGGATTGCGATGCTTCCGGTTCTTTGGATGTTGTTATTTGGTTGTGCATTGCATTCGGCGGGTTTTTTTATGAAGCGGGGGATCCGGCTTGTGGGATGGATTTATATCGTGACAGCCTTGATTGAGACTGGGCTTTTAGCCAGATTTTCATCGTTGAGATCCAGCACCATCGCCGCACATGGGATCATGGGTGCCGTCTTTGGGGGCTACCATTTAGCCTGGTGTATCTATCTGTATTTAACTGAACCGACTGAAAAATAATCATGGACCCGGACCTGTTCCAACAACTGAATCGAGTCATCCATGAAAAGGGACGACTGGCCATTGTCTCCATGCTTGCCGCCACCCCGAATCTCTCGTTTTCTGAAATGAAGGAAATGCTGAGAATGACCGACGGCAATCTGACAGCACATATTCGCACCCTTAAGGCAGCTGAATACGTCGCGGTGACAAAAGCCATCAGCAAACGAAGATCTCTGACCACCTACTCCTTGACTCAGGAAGGCAATCTGGCCTTCCGCGAGTATCTGAAACATATGGAAGCCATCGTCGAGCAATCGCGATCCTCCCACATCCCAACCCCATCCAACCAGGCGTAGTCCCTTCCATTCCTGAAAAAAATTTACTGGCAATATTTGAATTAACTTTGTCATGCAAAGAAAAACTATGAAGATTACGAGGGCACAGCATTATGGAATGTGTTTTGGCGTAAGAGACGCGATATCCTTGGCGAAGGCGCAGACGCAGGATGAACCCTTGACGATATTGGGGGACCTTGTTCACAACGAGCAGGTTATGGCTGATCTGAAGAATCGGGGGGTCACAATTGAGAAGGATGTGAATGAGATCCGCACAAAAAAAGTGATGATTACGGCTCACGGGGCTTCGAGGAAGCGGATAAACGAGGTGGAGTCCAAAGGGTTTCAGGTGATTGAGGCGACCTGTCCGTTGGTTCGGCATGCACACAATGCGTTGGGCCGGTTGGTGAGTCAGGGGTATTTTCCAGTGATTATCGGACAAGGTGGGCACGTTGAAGTGAAGGGAATGACGGAAGACCTGGAGGAATACAGTCTGATTGAAGAGGTTGAGGAGGTGAAGGGACTCCCGCAGCATCCAAAATACGGAGTTGTGGCCCAAACGACTCAGCCGATTCAAAAGGTGAGAGAAATTGTCGAGCGCATGCGCCAGCAGTTTCCCGGGTCGCAGGTGAAATTTTCTGACACGGTCTGTCGACCGACAAAAGATCGGCAGATTGCGGCAGAGACGCTGGCGAAGGAATGCGACATAGTGATCGTGGTGGGTGGAAAGAATTCAAATAACACGCGTCAACTTGTGATAAAAAGCCAGTCTTTTGGGGCAAAAGCCTACCATGTTCAAGGCCCGGAGGAACTGGATGGGAGTTGGTTTTCAGGGTATGAAACCGTGGGAATCACAGCCGGCACATCCACGCCCAGCGAGATTGTGGACGCGGTGGAAGAAGAGCTTGAAGCTATCGCCAGCAGGCTGAGCGGGCGCGGAGCGGCCACGGAATTTGCTGTTCCTGCGATGCATTCTCAAGCGGGTCTCCTGCGGATGGACTGATTTCCGCGCTCCAGATTAAAACACAGAGCAGCCCGCTGGGTATGGGGACGCCGGAGAAAGGTATGGTCGCTCAGGAGTGAGCTCTGGTTCACTTCGCGCATCACACCACGGCCGATGAATTCTGGAACAAGATTCTCCGGCAAATCGATTTCGATGGTGAAATTGGATGCAGAAAATGGAGCCCGCAGTTCGATGATGCGCTGGGGAATGGGGATATCGCTGGATTCCTGGATGCTGGTTAATTCGCGGGCGGCCCAATATTCGGCGATCTGGGATATTTTCAGCCACTGAGACCGGGATCCAAAGAGTTGGTTGAGCCGGGAAACGACCTGTTTATAGATGGCATACCCGGTCTTTTGCCCGTTGCAATAGATTCCCGGCCAATGACAGATCATAATTGCAGGCTCATTTTTTTGGATCATTTCGACCATTCTACCGCTTGTTCCATCGGCTGAGACGAAACGATTGACGGATTCTTCCACTTGTCCGGCTGAGACGCCATCCCAGCCGCCGAACCAATCTCCGGTGCCCCCCGATGACATTGACGATGCATCCCGGGTCTGGACCCTCCAAACCAGAGGCATGCTCGACCCTGGGTTGAGTACTGCTCTCCGTATCCAATTCCAGGTATTTGAAGTAATGTGGAATCCTGGTGGAGAACACGGCTCTCAATGCCTGAAATCCCCCGAGAGAAAGCTCCGCTTTGACCCTATTTCCAAACCCGCCGGGAGTCGTGAATCCCTCGCAGGGCAAGTCAACATTCTTCAGGATCTGAAGGGCATAGGAAATGTAGGAAGCCATGTAGTCCACGCTCATGACGTGGCCGGGATGGGAATTCTCCATGGTATGAAGATTCACTTCATCATAGGGTCGGCCAGTTTTGAGGTCGATGACCCGGGTATGAGTGATCATTTCCGGATGAATGTCCCAATTCCTGGTGAGTCTGCCGCGCACGAGTTTCAGGCTTTCCTGAAGCGCCTGGTGGCTCCAGCCGGGCAGGCCACGATCCAACCAGCCAACACAGGCGGGATTGGGCACGATGGAATATTTGCCCTGAACCCCGTTTGCCTCACTCCAGTCAGCAAACTCTCTGACAAAATCATCCGGTATTTCTCTGGGCCAATCCCACCATGGTTTTGAGTAGTCGGGCCTCCCGGGAAACGCCCGTTCAAATTGAGGCATGCAGAAGTGCCCCATATTCACCAGACAGGTGGAGTCATCAATAATGAAGGACAATGGAACCAGATCCGATGGATTCAAAAGTCCGACACTTGGACTTTGCCGGGGACGTTCCCCCAGCGGAATCTCCTGATAGTGGCCGGCTTGAGCCACCAGATCAGACTCAATGAAGGACGTCCCGATCAGAGCACAACCACCACGGATAAATGTCCTGCGATCAAATTTTTTCATAGGCTGGAATTCCACTGAATGAGGCCCATCCAGTGAGCTCGAATGCCTCACCCGCTGCGGAGAATCGGGAGGCCGGCCATGTCCGCAGTGGATGGAATGGACATTATCCTTCACCATTTCACCTCATGTGGCGAACAAAAAATGTGATCTGTTCCGGGTTCCGGATGATAGGCAGCGGAGTGGAATCGAAAAGTATCCGCACATCTGCCAATGGGTCAGGGCAGCATACATCTGCTCCACCAGCCAGAGGCCAGTTATGGCATGAATAAACGGGCAATCTGAAAGTAGATGAGGAGGCCGGACACATCAATGAGAGTGGTCACAAACGGGGATGAACACACGGCGGGATCGAATTTGAGCTTTGAAAGCAGGAAAGGGAAAATGCCACCAATAAGCCCCCCAAGGGTCACAACACCCAAAAGCGAAAATGATATGATCAGAGCCACAGATAAATAGGCGGACTCAAAATGGGATTTAAATACGAAGATAAGTGAAAAAGATAAAAGAGCCAGGATGAGGCCAAGGCCGAATGATGTGAGCAATTCACGGACAAGAACTTTCCATGTGTCCTGGAGGGAAACCTCATGTGTCGCCAGGGCACGGATGATGAGTGTGGATGTCTGGGATCCTGTGTTGCCCCCGCTGCTGATAATGAGTGGGAGGAAGGAGATGAGATAGATCATTTTATCCAGATCTCCCTTGATGTGCTCCATGGCAAAAACCGTGAGTTGTTGACCAAAGAACAGGATGACAAGCCATCCTCCCCGCTTGCGGATCATCTGAAAAACCGGCAGTGACAGATAAGGTGCCTCCAACGCTTCCATGCCCCCCATTTTCTGGAAGTCCTCCGTGACCTCTTCCTCAGCGACGTCCATGATGTCGTCCACCGTCACCACTCCAACCAGGCAGGAATTCGTATCTGTCACGGGAAGCACGGTCCGGTCGTATTTCTGGAATATGGTCACCGCAACCTCCTGCTTATCTGTGGCATTCAGGGAAATGATCTGAGAATCCAGAAGTTCACTCACATCCGTATTCAATGGGGCAATCACCAGGTTTCGCAATCGGAGTAATCCAATCAGTTTCCCCATCGTGTCCGTGACGTAAAGCTGATGAAGGGATTCCTTTTTGTCCCCACAATTCCGCAGATGATTCAAGACATCCTGAACTTTCCATGAGGATTTGATCTCCACATATTCCGGAATCATGATTCTGCCGATGGATCCTTCGGGGTAACCCAGCAGTTCATCCGCAATTTTCCTCTCGGATGGATTCAGGAGGTCCAGAAGCCTTGAGGACACATTGTCTGGAAGCTCCTCCAGAATAGCCGTCCTGTCATCCGGATCCATCTCATTGAGAAGCTCAGCGAGTTGGTCGCGTCCCAGCGCCTCCAGCAGGCATTCCTGGGTGTCCAGGTCAAAAAACTCAAAAACATCCGCGGCCGTCTCTTTCGGGAGCAGCCTCAGGAAAACAGCCTGCTCATTTGGCTCAAAATCACCCAGAATTTCCGCCAGTTCCACGGGCTCGAATTCCGTCAGGACATCCCGCAGCTTGGTGAATCCTCTCTGACGTATCAACTCAATCAGTTCGGGTTTGATGATATTGCCAATCATAGGGATTTGAGCTGACTGAAAATGCCTTCAGCAACGCACTTAAGCCATCGGGTCAGTGAGGGGATTCCTGGGGAAACAGAAGGGAATGTGGAGAAACCGGGTTCTATACCTCAAATGATTTGCCGCAGCCACAGGATTGCTTTGCCTGTGGGTTCCTGATTTTAAATCCGCCCGCTGTAAGATCTTCGGAAAAGTCAATGACCGCACCCTCCAGATATTGGACGGAGATCGGGTCGACAAGCACCCGCATCTGATTGTTCTGAGCTATGACATCCCCATCGCGGGGGATGTCGAAAGTCATACTGTATTTCATTCCCGAGCACCCGCCCTGTTCAATGAACACGCGAAGCCCTTTGCTGTCGCCATCCGGCTCATTTGAAAGCATCGAGCGAATTTGATCACTGGCAGCCCGCGTGAGTGAAACCCCATGAACCTGAGGTTCCCGTTGTGAAAGTGAGGTCGTTGATTCCTGTGATTCTGATTGCATGACCAAAAATGGACTGGTTGACCGATGTGACTGATCCGGTGGACTCAAATGTGATTTCGTCTTGGACATCCGGAGGGTTATCTCTTCAGTTCAAGGTTTAGAGCCTTCTGAATCATATCCCAGTCCTGAGCTGTGTCCAGATCGGTTTTATCATTGAGCAACGCCACCGGACCAATGGGGAGGCTCGCGGCAATGCTCAAGGTTTCGACAAGTGTCGACCCGGTGCTCCAGGGAATATGACTGAAAAGGGATTGCCAACCAGGAAAAAATTGAACCCCACACAGCCAATACCCCCCATCGGTGGAGGGCCCGAAAACAGCCGCATGACGGCGCAACTGTCGACAGGCGGATTCGATGTCGCCAATTCCGATGTCCGGAGTGTCGCTCCCAATGACTATCCCACCTTTCATACCCAGGCGTTGGCACTCAGCCAATGGCTCGACAATCCGATTCCCCAAATCTCCCTCCGCCTGAGGCGCCCAATCCCAATGGCCCGGGACAATTTTTTCCAGCAATCCCCTATGCTCCCAGGGCTCAATATGAAGCGTCACCTGAGGCCAGTCTCCGAGCCGGGCAAACAGATACTCCAATATGGAAACATACATTTTCATGGCGTTGTCGACCCCGACCTCCCGGGATAACCGCGACTTCGCCAAACCCGGAACCGGGGCTTTGCATAAAATGTGCAGCCCAAATTCCTTCGCAAAATCCTGAAGTTCCTTCACCATAATCATTGGGACGCATCCCGCGCTTCCTCTGTCATCAGCCGCTGAAAATCCGGCAAAACCAGCTGAAAAAACCAGAATATGGCAGAAAACAGAAAGCAAATTTTTTTTTTAAAAGATTTGAACGCTGTGAGAAGTCTGTCAATCTAAGTGAGCACTTACCTGTGGCCGGTCTGGATGAAAGCAATCCCGGACCAATCAGGTGGAGTGGAGAGTGACACGCCAGAGATATCGTGGCGTGTTGTTGATTTATACAAATCGATTTAAATCGATAGGAGCCAATGATAGAAGTCAGCAACCTAGTAAAGTGTTTTGGTCCGAAGCGGGCCGTGGATGGTGTCAGCTTCAAAGTGGAGCGCGGTGAGGTTTTAGGGATTCCTTGGTCCCAACGGAGCAGGAAAATCAACCTCCATGCGGATGATCACAGGTTTTATTCCAATGACCAGTGGAAAGGTCACGGTTGGAGGAATCGACATCACCCGCGATCCGGAATCGGCCAAAAGGATGATCGGATACCTACCGGAAAACGCCCCATCCTATCCGGGGATGTCGGTGCGCGGGTTCTTGAAATTCTGCGCAGAAATTCGTGGCATTCACGGATCGCAGGCCAGCAAGGCTATTGATCGTGTTGTTGCCTTGTGCTTTCTGGAAAATGTCATCCACCAGAATGTGGATACGCTTTCCAAGGGTTACCGTCACCGGGTTTGTTTCGCCCAATCGATCATCCACGACCCGGATGTTCTGATCATGGACGAACCCACGGATGGTCTGGATCCCAACCAGAAAATGGAGGTCCGCAAGATTATCCGCCAAATGGGTGAGAAAAAAGCCATCATCTTCTCAACTCACATACTCGAAGAAGTGGAAGCCGTTTGCAGCCGTGCCATCATCATCGACAAAGGCCGGAAAATTGAAGACGGAACTCCCGATGCCATCAAGCGCAAAGCGATCAACGCCGGATCCATTCTGGTCGGCGCCTCGGGAATTTCCAGTCAGGATCTGCAAAGCCATCTGGCCAGGATTCCTGGAGTCGACAAAGTTGTCCCCGTGTCCGATGGAGCCCCTCAACTGATGGTCCGTGTTTTCCCCAAAGCATCCTCGAGTTTGGTTCTCTGGCGCCGGAGATTTACAAAGCAGCCTCCCAGGGACCATGGATATTGAACGAATTGCATACCGATCCAGGCAGGTTGGATGACGTGTTCCGCAGAATAACTTTTTCCGAAACCGGCAAAGCCAGCGCGTGATCACTCAGGTCACCTGAGGCCGAAACAATAAAAAATGATCTCATTACCCAATTGATACTATGAATTTGAATTCGATTATAACAATTACCCGAAGAGAGTTTGTGACATTGATCACCTCGCCACTGGCGAGTGTCTTTCTTGTCATATTTTTATTTGGAGCCGGGCTGATGACATTTCAGTTCGGACGGTTCTTTGATGGGGGCGAAGCGTCCCTGGCCACCTTTTTCTCCTTCCATCCATGGTTGTACCTCTTTCTGGTGCCAGCGATTGGAATGAATCTCTGGGCAGAAGAGAAGCGGAGTGGCACTATTGAACTGCTGCTCACATTCCCCATTGCCTCCTGGCATGCGATTGCAGCGAAATTCTTGGCGACCTGGATTTTTATCGCCCTGGCACTTGCCTTCACCCTGCCATACGTGTTCATGGTTCAGGGGTTGGGAGATCCGGATATGGGCCCGATTCTGACTGGTTATCTGGGAAGCTTTCTGATGGCCGGCACATATCTGGCCATCACCTGTTTCACCTCAGCACTGACACGGAACCCGATCATCTCATTCATTATAGCTTTTGTTGTATGTTTTATTCTGATTCTGTGTGGATTCCCACCTATCACCGAATTTCTATCCAATGACCTGAACCTGGCTGGATGGATTGTCAGGTTGGTGAGTGGCTTCAGCTTCATGACACATTTTGAAATGATGCAACGGGGTTTGGTATTGATTCGCGACGTCGTCTTTTTTATCTCGACGATTGGATTTTTCCTGTTTGCAACGAGTTTTGTGATTCGTTCACAACGCGCTGGCTGATGAAATAAGTAATGAGTAGTAGAACGAAATAAGAAAGGGAATTTTAATGAAGGACGAAACAAAAACTGAAAATGCGGGGGCTTCCAAATCTGGAGGGATGGGAGAATCCACGGCCTGGTTATTTTCCGGTGTGGGGATAGTGATCCTGTTGGTGATTACGATAGGTGTCAACATGATTGCCAGCAGCAGTTCTATCCGGAAGGACTTTACCGAAGACAAAATCTTCACCTTGTCCCAGGGAACCAGAAACATCCTGAAAAAGCTGGATACACCAATCACCATCCGTTTTTTTGCAACCAAGGATCAGGAGAATATGCCTCCTGTCTTCCGGTCATTTGCCCGTCGGATCGAGGACATGCTCAGCGAGTATGAAAAAGTCGGCGGCAAATTTGTCAAAGTCGAGAAATATGACCCGGAACCATTATCCGATGCGGAAGACTTGGCAAAGCTGGACGGGATTGAGCCCCAGAGCGTGGATCTCTTTGATCAGATCTATCTGGGACTGTCTGTGAGAATGCTGGATGAGACAGCTTCCATCCCATTCCTGGCATTGAACCGGGAAAATCTCCTGGAATACGACATCACCCGGATGATTTCGCAGGTGACTACCCCGGAGAAAGCCCGGATTGGGGTTATTTCCTCACTTCCGGTTTTCGGAAACCAGGTGAATCCAATGATGATGCAGATGGGGCAGCGCAATACTCCTCCCTGGATTGCGATCAATCAGATGAGGCAATTGTTTGAGGTCACTGATCTCACCACCAGTGTGACGAAGATCCCCGAGGACACAGATGTTCTCCTGGTCATGCATCCCAAAGATCTCAGTGAGGCAACCTTATATGCAATTGACCAGTATTTGATGGGGGGCGGCAAACTGATCGTGATGGTCGACCCGGCGGCAAATGTCGACCAAAGCGCCACTGCGCAAAATCAGATGCAGGCATTGATGCAGAATGGTTCAAATTTCGAGAAGTTGTTTTCTGCCTGGGGAATCACGTTTTCGAGTCAGGTGGTTGCCGACCGCCGGTATGCAACCGAGATTCGGGGCCGCACCGGGCAACCGGAAGAAAGACCGGGCATTCTGAGTCTGGAGAAGGCCGCTTTTGCCACCGAAGACATCCTGACCTCCGACTTGGACTCGATGCTTCTGATCTGGTCAGGCGAATTTTCCGGGACTCCAGTGGAAGGCCTCAAAATGACCACTCTGATGGAATCCAGCGGAGAAAACCAGATGGCCGAAGCCTTTATGATTCAGATGAGTGCTGAAAATATATTAAAGGAATTCAAAAGCGACCAGAAGAAGCACGTATTGTCGGCCCGCTTGGAAGGGACATTCCCATCGGCATTCCCTGATGGCAAACCGGCGGCATCGGGAGAGGAAGCCCAACCGGAGTCGGATGAAAGCAGCCATATAGCCAAGTCCACCGGCAAGCCCTCGGTCCTGCTGGTTGGAGATGTCGACTTCATCTTTGATCAATACGCGTTCCGCGTCATGAATTTCTTCGGCCAACAGGTCGCTCAGCCACAAAACGGCAACTCCAGCTTCTTCCTTTCCATGGTCGAACAAATGTCCGGAGATGAAAACCTCATCGCCATCCGCGGCCGCGCCACCTTGACTCGGCCATTCACCAAATTTAAAGAACTCCGGCTCGAAGCCGAAAACCGCGTCAAAGACGAACAAAAAAACCTGCAGAGCGAATTGGAAAAAGCCCAGGAGGAAATCAACCGACTTCAGTCCCTGAAACAGGAGGGAACACAGAAACTCACTTTGTCACCCGAGCAAACCAAACTGCTTCAGGAATTCCGATCCAAGGAATTTGAGATGAAGAAGCAACTCAAAGAGATTCAGAAGAAACTGGATCGGGATACTGAGGCAGTCCAGCGCAACTGGCAAGTTGTGCAGATTGTTCTGGTGCCGTTGTTGGTGACCCTGATTGGGGCCATGATCGCTGTGATGAAACGAGTAAAAACTGCCGCACGATGAACCTGACACAATTAAGAAATCTAGTAATCGCCGCCGTACTTATAACGGGCATTGGGTATTTTGTCTTCAATCAGGATGAAGGTTCGTATAAAGGTCGCAGCAAAGAGGATCTGGATAAAGTTCTTCCGGACCTCGACCTGAACCAGGTGACCCGGATACGGATTGATTCTCCGGATGGATCGGTCACCCTCGAACAGAAAGATGCCACATGGACGGTATCGGATCGGGGGAATTATCCCGCTGATTTCAAGAAAGTCGGCGAGATGGCCAGAGTTTTTGAGGAACTCAAGGCATTGACCAGGGAAGAAGTGGGAGAGTCCCAATTCGCACGTCTCGAACTCCTGCCACCCGGCGGGGAGGAGAAGACTGGAGCGGGAACAGATGTGAGTTTTCTGGACAAAGACGGCAAAGAGCTGTCGCGCCTGAGAATAGGTAAGTCCGCACGTCGTTCCAGTGAAGAACCAGACCCCATGGGGATGGGGATGGGTGGCAGTTCAGCTGGAAAATTTGTACTGCGGACCAGCGATATGGCTGTGTTCATGGTCTCAGACAATCTCGACAGCATTGAATCTGACCCGAAATCCTGGCTCAATAAATCCTCATTCTATAAAGTCTCCAAAGCAGCCAAAGTCACAGTACAGTCCTCAGAACCGGAGATGAACTGGACAATCAGTCGTGGAACGGAAACTGATTCCTGGAGTCTTGCGGGTCTGGGACCGGATGAAAAGATGTCCACCAGCGCGGCGAATATCTTCAATAGTTACATGGGCTTTCCTTCATTTGTCGATGTGTCCACGGAACAGAGCCTCATGGAGAATTCCAAAACCATTAAAATCACCACATTCGAAGGATTTGAATACACCTTTAATGTGGGTGAAAAAAATAGTGATGGCTACTACCCGATGACGATTGAAGTGGCAGGCAGGTTCCCTGAATCCAGAACACCTGGTGAAGGAGAATCAGACGAGGACAAAGCGAAACTCGATGCGGACTTTGCCCGTGAACTCAGCAAACGCCAGGAAAAACTCACTCAGGAATCAGCTCTCAAAGGCACGATATATCTGGTGAACAGCTGGTCCGTTGACTCAGGTCTGAAAAAACGCAGCGAGTTCCTGGATACAGGCAAGGAGTCGGATGAGGACGGCAATAATCCCATCAGCTTCGATGATATTGACACTCCCGATGAAGAAGGAGTGCCTCCGATTCTACGTCGCCCGGAGGGCATGGAACTGCCGGTGATGCCCAATGCGTTGAAAGATGGGGGTAAATCAGCTGAGGATCTCATCAATGAGGCATTGGAAAACGCCGTTCAAAAATCCACTCAGGGCATCGCAATCCCAGAAGTGAGTCAGGACGTTGAAAAAGTCAGTGACGAAATTCGAAGTGATGTCGAATCGGCTGCCGAAAAGGTTGCTGAAGAAGTGGAAGCCAAGGTTCCCGTCACCGAAGACAAGGAGCCGTCTCCTGACGAAAGTGCTCCACCAAAAGTTGAAGAATAATTTCAGCTCTCATTTCAGAAATTCAAAGGGACCCCGGCATCGTTCGGGGTTTTCTTTTTGCTTGGCAGCATAACTCTGAAACCGGGGGAAGGTTCAGTTGGTCCGGGTCAAACTCTTTTCACGGGTCAGATGCTGAAGATGCGCGGATTCAACTGCATCGGGGTCCTGACTCTGCTTGGTTGCCGGATCGATTCATGTCTGTGTGACCATGGGAAGGTTTCAGATAGCGGACATCCGTTCCCATCCGATTACCTGCTGCACGTCAGAGATTGTGCGGAATATGGACTATATCCGGGTTGAATGACTGGCTGCCCGGTTTATTGTCTCAAGCCCGGGAGGAGAATGATGGGAGTTCCGGTTGGCAATCAATGCCCGCCTTTGTCCGTGATTCAATATTTCTTTTATCCAACCCGGAATATCCGTGCCGGATGCTTCATTGAAAAGTGGCTCCGTTAAAAAAAATGTATCCATCCGGATGCCGCTGTGCGGGGTCATGATGGGTCCAATGGATCACTCCCCCATTTTCATTCCATTCATATTCTCCCATCACGGAAACGGGTCGGCCTTCGAGGGAGCCCGGAATCCTTGGAGCCAGGTCGATATTGTGGGAAACGAGAAGTGTGCGGCCCGAAGCCAGGCGCATGATGAATTTCTGATGGCGGGAACCAATATTATCATCGGGCAGGGATTTAATGATGGTGCCTGTCACAAAAACCTGAATATCCGAGAGATGGTTTTCGAAAGCATGGGCCACTTTAGAATCCTCGGATGAGCGGACAAGCGCCGTGGAAGTGCTTGCCTGAGAGGTCGTGGGAGTCGAGGAAGGGGCCGATGGGATTGATTGAACTTCAGCCGGTTGCGAAGGTGATTTCTCAGGAGTCGGCTGAGTTGAGGAGGATGGCTCCTGGGCGAGGTATGTAAGAAGCGCCACCACAATGGCTATCACCATGGCAACTGTTTTTTTCACTGATTTCATGGCTTGGAATACTACAGGATTCCGGTTTTATTTCGAATGCGAATCACATCGCGGAATGGAGATATTTAATTTAATCCTCCTGCCAGGAATCGAGTTGGCGCCGTTCCTTTTTTGTGGGTCTTCCTGTGCCTTTGATGCGAAGGGGGACTGGAATGAAATTCGGGAGTCGATCTCCGGGATCGGGAACCGGTGAATGATCCTCAAAAAATGGCTGGACATCTTTGGCACTTAAACGTTTGTCCAAAAAGCCAAGGACTTTGACAATGCGCACCCGATCTCCAACCCTGGCCTCGATAGTCTGATTAATTTTGACGATGTGCGAGGGTTTGACACTGGCGCCATCAACTTTCACATGTCCGGCTTTACACGCATCAATCGCGGAGGATCGGGACTTGAAAACCCGGATCGCCCAAAGCCATTTATCAATTCTGGATTCGTTCAGTGGTGCGTCTGGCATGCATTGAGTGGCTTTTTGTCAGAAGGATTGTTCGATCAGTTCGAGTGCAATGAGGCAATAGCTGGTGACAAGTACCGGGTCTTTTTCCATCCAGCGGGCAGTTGGATTGCTCCATGAGCCATCCAGTGACTGAAGTTGCTGAAGCTTCAGAAACAACTCACGACGCCAATTCACCAAACCTCTCCCTTCGACATCAATGGCTTGAATCCGAGCAGCGGTCAATGCTTTGGCCATTGTCTGGAAATAATAAAATAAGCCCTGTTGGTCCATACCTGGATTTTCTTCCAGGGTATAGTTGCTTTTCAACCAATCAACCACCGCCTTGACCCGATCGTCATCGGCGGACAGCCTGGCGTATGCCAGACTCAAAAGCCCGGCATAACTGATGGATCCGTAGGACCGCAAGGCCACACGTCCAGATGGCAGGGACATTTGCTCCGACTTCGTGTTCCCGGGGAAATAGACAAATCCCCCCTTATTGACCGGGTCTTCGGAAACCCATTCGGCGGAGTTTGCTCCCTTTAAATTCTGGCAGTTGGAGATGAATTGAATCGCGGCTTCCCAATTGAGATCATTGACTCCGGCTTCGGCAATCTCGCCGCGGTGAACTTCTGAATAACGTAATGCTTCGATGGCAGCCACCGTATTTGCCAGGTCAGAATGCGGGTAGCTGTTTCCGTATCCAATGCCACCGTCCAACGGAGTATCAACCTCCCCCTTTTTTCCAAAATCAAACTGTCCACGAACGATGAAGCTGCGGGCGCTCTGAATGACTGGGGTGAACTGTGCATTGTTCGCGGCCGTCAATGCCATGATCGATGCGGAGGTATTATAATTGGCCAATCCAACACCCTCAGTATATATGCCCCCATCCGCTTGAATTTTGGATGTGAGGAAACGGAATGCCTTGTCAGTGATTGTCCTGAAGTCAGCCTGGGATCCGGATCGGGTCGGGTCATTCAACAAAGCGAACAGCGGGAAAGCCGTCAATGCGGGATGATTGGGATCGGACCAATGCCCGGCCTCATCCTGATGGCTTGCAAGCCAACGCGCTCCCTTGCGTATCGAATCCTGAATTTCCAATTTCAAAGAATGATCGGCGCTTAAATCGGTCTGGATGGTTTGAACCGGAGTTGATTGAGGATCAGCCTGGGCACCCGCCTGACATGCCATGGCACACAAAGCCAAGGTCAGCACACTGATTGAAGAGGAATACTTTTGGGTCAGGTACATGGTGAAAAGGTATCGGGCCATCAGAGCTTTTGACGAGGAAATTCCAGTATCAGGGACAATTTATCCCCCGCTTTGAATGGGGGTGGGACAGCGGCTTTCCAAATGTCATCCTGAATTCTTTCCGGTCTGGGATTTCCAAGGATCGCATCAGAATCCTCCCGGACGGCAATGAACGATCCGTCCCGTGCCGCGACAAAAACATTCTCTTCGAATCGTGACCCCACATACCCCCAGGGACCAGGTGACATCGGAAGTTCCAGAACAGAATTCTGCACCCATCGATCCACTTGAGACTTGAATGGTTTGCCATCGGAATCGATTCCAGCAACCGCAATCTGGATGGGCACATCATGGAAGAGTTTCACCCCGTGCTCTTTTTTTGCCGGCAAAACAGCAGGACCGCAGCATTGAACTTTTCTCCGGATATGGAGCACCTGAACAAACTCTCATGGGTTTTGCCCGACTCGTGAACCAGAATATATTCGATGAATCCACCACTCATATTCACTTCCACTGGCACGGTCAAAGTCCTTCGACCCGAGTCGATTTTCATTCCAAAAAAGTCGGCTTGATTCGCGGCTGATGCATTCTCTTGAGTTGCTGGCGGTTGCCCGGTCACAGACGACCATCCCAGAAATATTATCAGCAGAATTCCGGCAAAAACACGTGGCTTGCTATCCATCATAAATTCGACAGGTAAAACTTGGGACCAGGATGGCATCATTCCAACCCGGAAAAAAACTGATGCGCTGTCTGGTTTGTGATTTCTCCGAGTTTTTCCAGACTCACACCTTTCAACCTGGCAATGGATTCTGCCACATGGAATACGTGGGCAGGCTCACACCTTTTGCCCCGGAATGGTACTGGGGCGAGATATGGGCAGTCCGTTTCGAGCATCAGTTGATCGATGGGGGTTGCAAGAACAGTCCTCCTGATGTCCTCGGCATTTTTGAAGGTCACAATGCCGGTGAAACTCACCAGAGAACCCAGCGCCTGAACTACTGCCTGTTGCTCGGGTGTGCCAACAAAACAATGAAAAACACCACGAATCCGATGAGCAGCCGGTCGCAGCATGTCCACAGTATCTTCAAAGGCTGACCTCTGATGGATCACCAGATTCAATCCGGTTTCCAATGCCACATCAATGTGCTGCTGGAAAAGTTGTGACTGCTTCCACTTGTAAAATGCGTCATCCTCCGGAGTCTTAACCCCATCCTGAGCCGATGGAAGCCGGTAATAATCCAACCCGGTTTCCCCCAATGCGACCACTTTGGGGAATGACGCCAGACGTCTCAACTCATCACGTATGTCATCCGGGGCAGTGAGACAGTCGGATGGGTGCCAACCGGGAACTGCGTATACCGGCTCATATTTTTGTGCCATGTCGATCACTTCCTGACTGGATTGGAGGTCTGTTCCGATCGCGATGATCTTTCCGACCCCCTGCATCCGGCACCGTTCGAGGACTTGATCCATGTCATTGACAAATTCAGGATAATTGATGTGAGCGTGGGTATCGTATATGCAATGCGACATGATATTTCCAATTTTCTGAAATTTCAGTTGGGGGCCGAACCGGGCCAGCCAGAGTGCGGGAGACCCGGGCGAAAGGCCATTGAGGTCTGTAACGAAAAATGGCAGACACACCCGGAACTCGCTTCCGGGATGAGAAGCAGTCCACATGCTGGAATCATGTTGATCCAACAGCCTGGTCGGGTTGGGGCCAGCTTGATCATTCCAGACTTCGGGTTGGCGAGGTTTTGAGACAGGTCCATGGCCGTGGGATTTCCAGCACGGAAGAAGAGGGTCTGTCCAGCTGCGGTCAGTGTCCCACAACTATGTCCTGGTCGGGATAACTGCCATGGAGAATTCACATCATTCATCGACAGGATAACCCTCCCTGACTCCAGATCGTAAAGCACAGGCTCCGTCACCAGTTTATTGTCGATGAAGACCGGGTGATGCACCTGCTCACCATGTGAAAAGGCTCCTTTTTGCCCCTTGAAATGTTGTGCCTCCCAACGCAATACCCCATTGGAAACATCAAAACAGGCAATGCGATAAAGCGAATCGTTATCTTGTGTCAGCGATCCCGTGACAATCAGATGATCGTCCTGAGTGGCGAGAAAGACAGAATTGGTCAGTTCCGCCAGCGAGGGGGGAATGGGAACGGACCAGATGCGATGACCGGAATGAATATCCACAGCAGTCAACTGCGAGGGCTGAGAGAAAAACTCCGAAAGAAGCCCTCTCCCCTGGAGAGCTGTAAACTCCGACTCAATAAAATAGATTGCTGAAGCATCAGCGCAGATAGCCGGGTTTGGAATGGAGCCAATGGATTGCACGAGCCATTCGGAGGAACGGGGATGGATCGGGCCATTCACCTGTTTTTTATCCACTGCGAGACCCACAAGTGCAAAACTCATGACGAGCGGTTGATTGTTTCCATAATCGTCATTGATGAGTTCACGGCTGGGATCCATCCTCGAAGCTTTGGCCATCTGGATGGATCCTATGAGAGTTGCTTCGTTCACATGAATATAACCCCAATGGTATTGTCCAGGACCGGATGAAATGGAGCCAGGTATGGGATATGCCGCCAAATCATCGCCGGAAACGGCATCCATAAATCGACAGGAATCCCCGTCAGCCAGAATGAATTGTCCATCCACCAGGCAGTAATACCCGGCATCAAAGGGCATGGTATAGCGCTGGCTTCCGGGAAATGTCCGGTGCCAGAGCGTCTGGCCATTCAATGCATCCACCGCAATGAATTGATTCTCCCCAGGCACAATCATCACACCATCCGCAGCAAGCGGAGCCGGGCCCCTCAGATGGCGATCCACCATCGTCGCTGGACCAGGACCGCCAAACCATTGAAGCCTCAAAGGTAAAGAAAACTGTTCATCGCCACTGTGGCTGGTTGAGCCTGAATTGCCGAACTGATGCGTCCAGGCCCCGGCCATGCTGCGCGATGGATTCATATATTCAGGAATGAACCCGCGATATCGCCAGGGATGACACAAACGCGATATCTCCCGATCAAGCTCCCGGTTCGCCTGGATGTGCTTTTTCATCAATTCATCAGGCAGAACCAGATTCGCAAAACCATCGGGCCAGGGAAATGGATGATCACCCTGAAAATCTGTCTCGTGGAAAGCGACCCGGCCAATCCATGGTGTCGATTGAACTGCCTCCCGCCACCTGACCAGTTGTTGCCGGGAAGGAGCGGCAATGATCCATTGGAAATTGTTCTCTCCAATGGAGGAGAGCATTTGCTGGATTTCAGTGGAATTGTCTCCCATTGCAAGGATGAGACCAAAACCGCTTGTCGGATCCATGGTGGATGTTGGATTGTCAAAGCGGTCCTCATGGGAGGACTTCACACGCTCTCCACCCGCGGAGGCAGGATGCAAACCGAATATGTTTCCCACCTGGGACACAGCAACAAGGCATTCCCGATCCAATGCCAGGGACACTATTGGCTCCCCAAGTGGGATATGATCCACCAGGGAACCATCCTGGATATTCCGGATTTCAATTCCAGTGGCATGACCTGACACCACAAAATTGCGGGCAAGGGCCAGCGATTGAACCAGGCGACTCGACACTTTCCACGACTCACATTCCGGCAATTCCGATTTGAGTTTATCCAATCTGAGTCCAAGCAGTGACAATTCATTCTGTTGATCTGCTGTGGCTGGAGTTCTTTTCAGAGCAGAGATTTGGGCATTGACAGCATTGATCTGCGAGCTGATCTGACGGTGACGCAACCGATCGAGACATTGAATTTCCGGCCCGTCCGCCAACACGGTATACTGGTGAGTGAGCGCGATATGTTCCCCATTGAAACGAGCGAGTCTCTGGGACCCGGAGTCCGATCGTGACCATTCGATCTGTCCACTGTTGCCGGGGCCGGCAAGAAAATCTCCATCATCCACAACAGCGAAAGTTCCCGGCAAAGTCGGTATTTCCGCGATCCCACCCTGACCGTCCAGATTGAGCCGGACTGGGGTCCCTCGCCCGGTTGGCATAAAAAGATGATTCCCGGATGAGAGAAGGTACCCGTGAGGTGAGATTGTGAGTTGCTTTCGGAAATGAGTTGCTCCCGAAGCGGCATCCATACATTCAAGCCACACACCCTGCGAGGGGAATATGCCGCATGTCGCATATAATCTGCCATCCTGATACATCAGGCCCGAACGCAAGGGCCATGCCGATATCATCCGTCCATTCCCGGGAATCATCGAGACATCAGGCCCCAAATGCTTTTTCCAGATAAGCCCGCCCGACTCGGAATGCACCAGCCGGGCGTATCCATCATCCGCCACAAATGCGACCCCAATGCCATCGATGAAAACCGGAGCATACCGCACCGGAGCTTCACAGAAGTATTCCCACAACAGGGCACCGGATGTCAGATCCAGCGCCCGCACAACATTTTCAGATGAGGATCCCCAATAGACTGCCTTTCGCCCAAAAATCGGGTGAAAGATCTGATCTTCCGTGATGCGGGCCGTGATATTTGTCAGGTTTTGCCAATAACTTCTTGGTGCTGGTGCAGGCCACGCAGCAGAGGGAGGCACAGGGGATTGATATTTCCAGACAGCTTTCCATTGCCCGGGAATGTCCTCATTCAGGAATGCCGAGCGATGAATATTGGATCGATACTGGTCCCAATCGAGGCCGATCAGAAGCGTCCAGCATCGAACACGATCATCCGTAATG
>JAJOIW010000193.1 GCA_021209225.1 Verrucomicrobiota bacterium | reverse complement strand
CAATCGTCCGCAATTTATGAAGCGTAGCAAAAACTGATTCAATTATCATTCAGGATGAACTGGGTGCCGAGGGCAGAAATATACCCAATGCTGGGGGCTTGGCTCTTCCGGTATCGGGCCATCGGACCGGATGGGAAGCCCGTGGATGTTCTGCATCACGATCCAAGCCTCCTCGATACCTGGCCGGACAAAATCCACTGTGGGAACCCAATCCTCTTCCCGCAATGCGGGCCATGCCAACTGGATGGGATGGCCGGCAAATTCAAGTCACAGGATCAAGTCTTTGAACTGAAGCAACATGGATTTGCGCGGAGGCTTCCCTGGACCGTTCTCCACTCACAGAGGGACAGTTGTCGTATGGAACTGCGATCCAACAGCGAAACGCTCCGGCAGTATCCCCATCAATTCCGGCTCGAATTAACCTACCAGATACGTCAGGGACGACTGTGGTGGGAATTCACAGTCGAGAACTGCGACCTTGAAAAAATGCCTTTCAGTGCGGGTTTCCATCCATTTATCCGCACCCCGTTAAGTGAGGGGAGCCATCGCCGGGACTGCACGGTCCGTGTGGGGCCAGGCCTACTGGCGACTCAGGATCCGGGTATTGAAAACTGGCGGGTGGATGAGATGAATGGGGGTGACGTTTCGCTGGATCAGGACTTGTCAGGCTCACTCATGATCACCCATATTTTTCCTGGAGACGCCCAGTATTCTGTTTCAGATCCCCAGGCGGGATGGGAGGTCAGGATGGATTACCGCAGGGCCACGTCGTGTCAGACCTTGGTTGTCTGGGCGGCATCCACATCGGCTCCCTACGTGTGTGTGGAACCATGGACCGCGCTTCCCAACGCACTGAATTCCGGCCACGATCTGGTGACGCTGGACCCAGGGGACACCTGGAGATCCGAGTTCGAAATTTCCATTTCAGCAATGGAACCCTCCGCTTCCAAACCAGGCCGATCCCCGCACACGCCCGGACTTCTATTGAACCAGTTGGTCAGTGATCCACCTGAATTCCGCTTTGATCCGAAGTTGGGTCCGGTTCAGTACCATGACCTGGTGGGCAAAGTCGTCGTCTTAACCGGTGGCGCCAATGGCATCGGCGAATCCACAGTGCGCGCCTTCGAACGGCAGGGCGCCCGGGTGTATTTCTGCGACATAGATACTCAGGCAGCCGGCAGCAAGTTCGGGTTCACACCCCGGATTCACTTCAGGAAGGTGGATTTAACTGACGAAAACCAGATCATCGATTGGATAAAGCAGATAGGTGAACGCGAGGGGCATATCGATATCCTGATCAATAATGCCGCCAAAGACCCCAGGATTCCCCTGGATCAAACGACCGTGGCGCAGTGGGATGACTTAATCCAGACCAACCTGCGCTCGTACTTCCTTATGATTCGTGAAGTCTCAAAATGGATGCCGGGCGGAGCAGCCATCGTCAATCTTTCCAGCCTCACATTCCATGAGGGACCGTCCAATATGTCGGCCTATGTGGCGACCAAAGCAGGGATTCAGGGCCTGACCCGATCCTTGGCGCGGGAGTTGGGGCCCAAGCGTATCCGGGTCAATACCGTGTCCCCTGGATGGGTTATGACCGAACGGCAACTCAAAATGTATTTGACTCCAGCAGTCAAAAAACGGGTCCGTGCCATGCAATGCATTCCGGATCTCATGCAGCCCGGGGAATTATCTCAGGTTATTTTATTTCTTTCCAGTGGAGCCAGTGCAGGCATGACTGGTCAGGAGTTGCTGGTGGATCGTGGGTGGAAGTTTTCATGACAGCCCGGAGTGGACCTGGCACCGCCCACTCCTGATGCCGCTGAAAAAATCCTATTTTCTGGATTGGGCCCGGAGCATTCGAAGGTAGTTTTCCCATTCGACATAGGCGACCATGGAGAGGATTCCCACGATGGAGATGAGCTGGATGGGGGTCACTGATTCTCCATCAATCCATCCCCAGATGATGGCACCAAAGGGAATCATATAGGCAATCAGACCCGCAAACAGTGGGCCTCTCTCTTTTATGAGAATATAGAAGCCCAATGTGGCTGCGCCGGTTGCGAGAATGCCGTTGGTCACGAGTGCCGCGGTCGCGAGAGCCATATGTGGGCTGTCGGGCCTGAAGATCGGCCAGGGCAGGATGAATACCAATGGCAGGAGAACCATTCCTGAAATGGTCAGAACCGCGCAGGACAGGGCCAATGGCGACTTTTCCGGGAATGTGCGCTTTATCCATGTGTTGGCTGTGGCGTAAAATAATGGCACCACAACCGCGAGGCCCATGTCCAGGACGGATATTTCATTCCGCAAGCTCTCATTCATCAGCAGCACCAGAAATCCCAAGCCGCCAGCGACCCCGATCAGGGGTCTTCTCCCCGGTCGGATATTCAATATTGGGATGGATACAATAATCGTCATGATCGGAACCAGCCCGATCATCATCCCGATCAGCCCACTCCCATGCCGCTCAATCAGCCAGGGCAGAATGCTGTATGGCAACACCGCCCCAACCAGTGCCGGAATACTCAGCTTCCATAAATCCCTCCATGAAAAGGGCCAGCTTTTTTCCCTCACTGCAAAGACAATCCACAACACGATCGCCCCAAGCGCCACTCTGGAAAAACTGATCATGAGCGGGCCATAGGCGAGAGATGCCTTTTTCATTAGAATGAAATTGCTTCCCCAGATCACAGTCAACAGACCGAAAATAAGATAGGCTGCCGATGGGCTCACACAATCCTCATGGTTTGATTTTGTGGCTCATGGCATCCCGACACCTGGCGGGATGAAAATGGGTGGGCGCGATCAAGCTTTTTTGGGAGCCTGATGTTCCAGCCATAATCTGGTATCCTCAGCCAGGCCGGAGATCTCCTCCCGGATACGTTCTCTCTCAGCCTTATCCATCCTGTCGATGAACAACAGACCATTCAGGTGATCCACTTCGTGCTGGATGCATCGAGATAAAAGCCCGGAACACTCAAATTCAATGGCCTTGCCATATCCATCCAGTGCTTTCACTTTTGCTTTGTCCGGGCGACTGACTTCGCCATAGATTTCCGGGAAGCTGAGACATCCTTCCGGGCCAGGGATCTGTTCTCCGGACAACTCCAGAGTTGGGTTGATCAGCACCAGGGGCATGAATGCCTCAACATCGCATTCCTTCCCATCAATCCATAACCGCGACGGGCGATCGTCCATGTCACTCACATCCACAATGCACAACTGCATCGCCCGGCCAACCTGCTGTGCGGCGAGACCAATCCCATTCGCCGCCTCCATGGTGTCAAACATGTCATCAATGAACGCATGTAACGACTCATCCATCTTTTCAATGGGTTGACCTTTCTCTCTCAGGACTGGTTCCCCGTATTTGGTAATTCTCAAGACCATGTTTTTCAAATCTGTTGGACTGGTGCGTTTCAGCCATTTATCTCCCGGTTCTCCTGTGTCATCCCCACCAAGGCACAAATGTAATCCTTCCAATCATTTAATTCTCTTTAAGTTTTAATATCTGCACGATGCGATCGAGATCCTCGTTATTGAAGAAACGGATCTCGACGCTCCCTTTTTCATCTTTGTATTTGATTGAGACTTTGGTGGCAAACTTTTGCCGGAGGAGATCTTCGAGTTCCTGAATTTCTGCGGGCAACGACCCGCGGCTGGGGGAGGCGACTGGCCGCCTGGTGTGGCCGCTTTCTGCCATCGCTGGAGCATTTCTTCGAGTTGCCGCACTGAAAGCCGGTCATTGAATGCGCGCATTGCGGCTTTTTGCACATCCTCTTCGCGGCTGATCCCCAACAGGACCTTGGCGTGGCCCACGGAAATGTCCCCACGCCACAGCATATCCTGAACCGATGACGGGAGCTTCAACAGACGCATGGAGTTTGCCACCGCCGCCCGGCTCTTCCCAACTTTGCGGGCAATTTCGTCCTGCTTGAGTTTGAACTTCTGGGACAGCTCGTGGTAACCCCTGGCTTCCTCCAGTGGATTCAAATCCTCCCGCTGCAAATTCTCGACCATCATCCACTCCAAAGCGGACTGGTCCGCATTGGGCTTGACCAGAACCGGCACTTCCTCGAGCCCCGCCAGACG
>JAJOIW010000199.1 GCA_021209225.1 Verrucomicrobiota bacterium | reverse complement strand
TCGCAAGAATAAGGTGAACTTTGCCCCCGAGGCATCCAGACGGGTTCTGGCCCGGCGCCTGGCATTCGACCTCACTGGACTGCCTCCCGATCCAGAGCTGGTGCGGGCTTTCGAGTCCGACAATTCACCCGATGCTTATGAAAAACTGGTGAATCAGTTCCTCTCAAATCCAGGTTTCGGGGAAAGATTTGGCCGTCACTGGTTGGATGTGGCCCGCTATGCCGATACTCGGGGCTATGTTTTCCAAAGTGAACGGAGATTTCCCTATTCCTATACCTACCGGGATTATGTGATCCGGTCCTTCAATCAGGATAAGCCAATCAATCAGTTCATCATCGAGCAGATCGCCGCTGATAAACTGGTTGAAAAAACCGGAGACAAGTCCTCTTTGGCAGCTCTCGGATACCTCACGCTTGGCCGGCGATTCCTCAACAACCAGCACGATATCATCGATGACCGTATCGACGTCACCACTCGCGGATTAATGGGCCTCACGGTCGTTTGTGCCAGATGTCATGACCATAAATATGACCCCATCCCCACTGCGGATTACTACTCCCTCTACGGCGTCTTTGCCAGCTCAGAGGAACCATCAGAATACCCTCTCCTGGATTTCAATCCTGATGACCCGAAATACCTCGAATTTAAAATCGAACTCGAGCGACGAGAGACTGAGTCCACGAACTTTCGCCAATCAAACCAGGAGAATGCCATCCGCAAGGCTCAGGAACAATCTGCAGATTATCTCAAAATAGCCGCAGAAACTCTGTCCGCAGATGATGGCGCGCGCGAAAACGCGGCCAGAAATGTCAAACTCGACCCAGGCATCCTGAAAAACTGGCACAATCTCATTTCCAATCCCAACCCCAATCAGCTCAGTCAAACATTCTGGCAGCCATTGATCCATTTAGCTCAGTTCCGCCAGCAAGAGATCTTCTCAATCAAACTCAACGAATACCTGCTTTCCCAATCGACCTCATCCGATCCAGCACTCCGTCTGGTTATCCAGTCTGTCTCACAAAAAAAACCAGATGATTTCGGACAACTTATCATCCAATACGGCGAAATTCTCTCATCCTCATTGAATTCCCAGGATCCAGCCTACACCCCAGTGAAGGAATGGTTGATTTCTCCCCAGGCGCCCCCAACCATCTCTCTGGGTGACGCCACCCGGTTGCTTGACGTACCCACCCAGGAGAAAATACGCCGCCTCCAGCGGGAAATCGAAGAGCATATCGCCACTCACCCAGGCGCCCCCCCCCGGGGTATGACCCTCGTGGATAAATCCACACCCGTCCAACCAGTCATATTTGAACGAGGCAGCCCAGGCCGCAGAGGACCTCAGGTGCCTCGACAATTCCTCGCCATCCTCTCCGACTCAAATCGCCAACCATTTCAATCAGGCAGCGGCCGATTGGAAATGGCAGAAAAAATCGCTTCGGACACGAATCCACTGACAGCCCGGGTTTTTGTCAACCGGGTCTGGGGACACCTCATCGGCCGGCCATTGGTTTCAACCCCAAGCGATTTTGGCATTCGATCCGACCTCCCATCTCATCCAGAGCTGCTGGACTATCTCGCCTCCACCTTCATCGAATCAGGGTGGTCTCTCAAAAAACTTATCCACCACATAGTCACTTCCAATACCTACAAACAGCAGAGCTTCCGCTCAGATGGCTTCTCCTCACAGGATCCGGACAATAAATGGCTGTGGAAAATGAACCGCAAACGCCTGGAATTCGAACCGATGCGGGATCAAATCCTTTTGCTGGCAAACCAGCTCGACCAACAACAAGGGGGCCTGCCAGTTCAAACCTTCGAACCTCCATTCGAACCACGACGTTCCATTTATGGATTTATCGAGCGCCAAAACCTCCCAGGCGTTCTCAAAACATTTGATTTCGCCAGCCCGGACGCCACAAGCCCGGGAAGATTCCAAACCGTCGTCCCCCAACAGGCCCTCTTTCTCATGAATAACCCATGGCTCCAGGAACAATCCCGGAATTTCTCCAGCCGCATCCAGTCCCTCTCACCCAATTCCACCGAATCACAGATCAAAAGTCTATTCCAAACCGCTTTTCAAAGAGTACCCAGCACCGACGAATCTCAATGGTGTCAGGAATTCCTTTTATCAAAAACCTCACCTGAACCCGCCATATCCGCCCCGGAAAATACCTGGTCATACGGCACTATCCACCTGGACCCCGAATCCCTGACTTCTCATTCCTTCACACCATTCCCCCATTTCGGCGACTCCACCTGGAAAGGGGGCCAGTCTGTGCCCGACGAAACTATCGGCTGGGCACTTTTGAATCGCGATGGCGGGCACCCCGGGAAAAATCCCCGATTCGCTGTCGCTCGCCGCTGGACAGCCCCTTTCTCCGGATCCATCTCTGTGGAAATAATTCTCACTCATACCTCCGAACCGGGTGATGGAGTCAGAATGACCGTACACCACCAGACAAACAGGACTCCTGCACCACCCATACTCGCTCACAATAATTCCCAATCCGTCACTCTAGGGGAATTCACCATTCAACAAGGTCAATTCCTCGATTTCATAGTCGATTGCCTGGATAATGAATCTCACGACAGCTTCCAATCACTCATCGGGATTCGTCTTGAATCTTCAGATTTCTCCCAGTCATTCAACTCCAGAAATGACTTCAGCCGCCCCGGAAAATTGCCTTCTCCTCTCAGCCCAATGGATCAGTTGGCCCAAATTATTCTCATGAGCAACGAGGCAATCTTCATCGATTGAACATGAACCTTCCAATCATCGGCCTGATCCCAGCAGGTGGCACGGCATCAAGACTTGGAAACATGCCCTGCAGCAAAGAACTCATCCCGATTCCCTCCCCCGTTCCCAACCAACTCCCGGAACCAGTCTCCCAACGTCTGATCCGGGCATATTGCTCGGCCGGAGCACAACGCATCTCCTGGATTCTGCGCCACGGCAAATGGGATATTCCAGCCTACTTCGGCTCCGGCCAGAATTATGGCGTTCCCATGGACTACTCCGTCATGCATTATCCCTATGGCCCTCCATTCACTCTTTTCCAAGCCTGCCCACTCTTTCAAAACCACCTTGTCCTCCTGGGCTTTCCTGACATTTTACTCAATCACCCAAACCCGTTTTCCCCTTTGGTTCACACCCTGAGGGAAAATCCGGGGATTGATGTGGCTCTTGGAACCGTCACCGCCATAGATCCTTCATCGGTGGATATCGTCCATGCCAACGAGGATCACTTCGTCACTCACATCTTCCCCAAACCTGATAAACCCACATCCTCCATCGCCTGGATCTGGGCCGCTTGGAAACCCGCCTTCTCACATTTCCTTGAAAATTTCATTCGTCAAAAACTCGAACAAATCTCATCTCTCAACACTCATCTCACTCCAATTCCCGAAATTCACATCGGCCATACCATCCATCATTTCATTCAATCTGGTGGCCAGGTCAAAGCTGTTCATTTCCCAAAAACCCAATACCTGGATATTGGCACCCCCACAGGTTACAATAATCTCCACTCATTCATCCATGCTCACCACCACCTATCCTCCTCTGAACCATAATCCTCACCTGGAATATCCCCGGACATTCTCCATTCAACCTGTTTAGCACTTGCCCATAAATCTGCTTCGTTTTTCAATATACATTCAATCCCGGATCCCTTTCCTTCACAACTAATCAATCAATCAAATAACTCACATGTTTTTCATTATAAATGAGTCAGCCTGGTGACTGATTCATAACATGTCCAAATCCACTATTCCATCCCCACACCAAATAATAAATTTACTCTTGCCCTCACCCATCCTCCAGACCATTCTCTCCACATGGGCATTGGGACAATCTCTCTGAGACAGGCTGTCGAATCCGACATCGATAGTCTTGTTAAGCTCAATAAACTCTGCTTCCCCACTCTGGCCGAGGAAAATGTCGTCTGGATGCCAGCACACATCGCAAGTCATATACAATACTTTCCACAGGGCCAGATCGTCGCGGAAGTCGATGGGCAAATCATCGGAGCAGTCGCCAGTCTCATCGTCCACCTTGGTAACAATCCTTATCGCCCACATACCTATTCTGGTATTACTGATGGAGGCTTCTTTCACAATCA
>JAJOIW010000233.1 GCA_021209225.1 Verrucomicrobiota bacterium | reverse complement strand
CACAATGTCGCTCATATACCCGCGCCCGGTACCCGCCACTCAGGTCGAGTGTCCGGTGGTGCCATTCCACGTCGTTCAAATCTGGGGCGGGCACGGGCATGGGTTTGGGGAAAATGGAAATGGAATCCAACAATCGGGTTCCAGCCGACCAGACATCAAAAGAGGTGCCCACATAACCCGGACTATCCGGTGTCGCAGGGCTGGATGCCCGCCACTGGATTTTCCCACTTGGGTCGGCCTCCAGGTGGGTGGCAACCAAGTCCCAATCCACCACCAACTGGTTATCCAAATCGATGTGGAGGCGATGTTGAATCTGGGCATAGACCAGAGGCACCATGCCCAGCACAATGGTCAGGCAGGCTGCGGCAAACCAGGAAGCCAGCCGCAATTTCAGGGGTTGTCGCCTCCACCAACCTTTCACGCCGAAGCTGCCTCCCGCAGGACAAATCCAACTCCACGCACCGTGTGAATCAACCGATGCCTCCGCTCACCATCCACTTTTTTGCGCAGACGGGCCAAATGGACGTCGATAACGTTGTCAAGTGAGGTCATGCGATTACTTTCCCGCCATACTTCGTGCATCAGCATGCTTCTGGAAACAATCTGCCCCTGGTGGCGCAGCAAAAAAGCAAGTAATTCAAATTCGCGCGGCGTGAGCTGGAGTTCCTCATCAGCACGCCAGGCTCGTCTTGCAATCAGGTCAATGTTCAGGTCGGCATGCTGGGTGGCCGTTTCCATTTTGACACCGTTCCGGCGCAAGAGTGCCCGGAGACGCGCGAGCAGTTCGACGAAGGCAAATGGTTTCACGAGGTAGTCATCGGCTCCACTGTCCAGCCCAAGGACCCGATCTTCCAGAGCATCACACGCGGTGAGTAATAGGACGGGTGGTCGATATTTCTGGGCCCGGAGTGCCAACAGTATTTCAATGCCATCCATGCCAGGGAGCATCCAGTCGAGTATGGCAAGGTGGAAAAACTGACTCCGCAATTCATCCAGCCCCTCGTTCCCATTGCCTTTGAGCGTCACCTGATAACCCTGGTGGCACAGTCCACGCCGCAGGGCATCGGCGGTTTTATTGTCGTCTTCAACTATCAGGACTTTTGTCTGCCCATGCATCGTATTCACTCAGGTTTGGGTCGGACCCGGATTTTACATGAGAATTCTCCGCTGCCGCAAATAGCAAAAATGAAATCCTCCAATGCGTGGTGCCTCATTGAAGATTCAGCGTTCAATCGGCGACCCTGTTTTCAGAATGTCTGACTGGGGTAAGGTGGTGGCATGTCCGACACTGACACTACGAATCATCCACCCCGATCCTTTCAACGGAAATTCAGCAAGGATCAGAAAATCCAGTTTGTCCGTGACTGGGAAATTTCGGGTGAATCCAAGCTCCAACACTCTCAGAAAGCGGGGGTTCATTTCACGACTTTCCATGCTTGGATCTGCCAGTTCGTAATGTCCAGAAATCTGCGGACCATGTGCCGCTGGAAATTGGACTCCCGGTGTGGCACCTCCGATCCCGATACACTGGCGCTATGACTCCGCAGACTGGAGGCACACAAGTGCTGAGTCCACTGCGGGGCAACGTATCTATGTATGTTCCCGGTTCTGCGACATGCGGCTGGGCTTTAACGGGCTTGTTGCCCTTGCTGCCAATCTGCAGAATGCTGATCCCTATTCAGGTGCCCTCTTCCTGTTTACCAACAAACGCCGCAACCGGACGAAAATATTTTATTTCAACGGACAAAGTCTCTGGGTGCTTGCCAGAAGAATGGAGAAAGGCACCTTCACCTGGCCCGTGATTGAGAATCAGGATCAGCCGCGGATCGAATTGACCCATGAGGCTTTTCATCTTTTAGTCGGTGGGTTCGATCTCAAAATAAGTAATGAGGAATACCTGAGGACACTGCTGGATGAACTGCCCCGCCGGACCAATCAGAACTACCAGGACCTGCTTCCCTGAGAGTGGGAAGAGGCGGAATGGAGGAGGGCTCAATAGGCTGCCAAAGTCAGGTTGGAGCTGGAGTTTGAGATCTGGGTTGGATGGATCTCCGGCTCAAAAATTTCGGTGACGGTCTGGCCTTGCCACTCGCGATGTTTTTCGATTCCCATGAGTCTGGCAAGAGTGGGTGCGGTGTCCATGACCGTAACCTGGCGTGAGATCTGATAGGAGGATCGGATGCCTGGACCGACAATAATCCATGGGACGGTGATGTCTTCCGGAAGTTTTGTTCCGTGTTCGAAGCCATGACCCCCGTGGCTTCCCAGAAGAGCCAAAGTCGAGCCGCTGGGCAGTTTTTCGAGGATCAGTCCGATGGCCCGATCTATATTTTCAATACGTTGCAGGTAATTGGGGGACATCCAGCCAAACTGGTGTCCAGCCTCATCTGCCTGACTGAGATGAAGAAAGACAAAATCCGGTTGCTCATTGCAGATCCAGGACAAGGATTTGGATACCAGGTCAATGTCGGCGTCACCATCAAAGTGGTCCTTGTTGCGATAGTAGCTGAAGGCTAATGAGCCGGGCCGACTCAAATATCTTAAGGATTCCACCGAATAGAAGGATCCGCATTTTTTCCCCTGTCTGCCCAGGACGTCGAACAGACTGGCGCGGAGGGATGAGGAGGGAATGGAAAAATCATCTGTCACCAGGTGCTCAATGGGCGGTATGCTGTGAAACAGGGACATGTGGCTGGGAAGAGTCAATGACGGGAACACAGTTTTGGCCTGCATCGTATACGAACCCTGTCGTATCAATGACAGACAATTCGTTGCCTTGGACTCGACCAACGCATCTGGACGAAGCCCCTCAATGACTAGCAAAAATGTAATTGGCATAATCCAACCCTAGAATGAAACACAAGAATAGATTCGCCCGGATGTGTTACAATTCTCTGAAGAAAATTGTGAAGATCCGGTGATAACAAGGCAGATTGAGCAATTTTTTCTTGCCATGCCGGCATCATTCAAAATGTGTGCTTTTCAGCATGTGAAAAGCTGAGTGGAAAAGGGACATTCAGATAAAAAAAGGGAGGCCTGAGCCTCCCTTGTGAATTGGGTGATGGAAATATGGACTCTGAATTCAGATTACTGAATGACGACCTGGAAGAACTGAGCGGACTCCGGGTTGGTGAGGTCGAGGGTAATTTCTATGACAACCGCTGCGCCCTGACCTGTGACAGTCTGAATGGTGGTCCATGTGCCGCCAACCACTGCATTGGTGGATTGAACGGCATAAGTTTTTCCAGATTCAGCCAGGATGGTCATTTTGAAGGTGTTGCCATCGATGGATACTCCAGAGATGGTGATATCATCGGACACGTTCGCCAATGGATAGTTGGGGATTCCGGCTCCTTCGATGGTCAAGTAACCGGAATCAGACATGATGGTCCAGCCGGCTGCCCAGTTGACTTCTCCGAATGCTCCTTTGAAATCCACATCCATGAAGAACCCGTCCGCGATCTCTTCGCGTCCGGCATTCAGTGCGGGTGACCCGGTGTTCGGGCGTGGATCCAGTCCCAGTTGCAAGGTGTAGTTGCGGAACATCGGGTCGGCGAAGACGTTGTTGCGCTCAGTCTCAAAGAATGGCTGGGCATTGCTGTTGGAGTTGTTTGCACTGGTGCGGCCAAAGCTCCAGAAGATATTGTCACGCAGATCCAGTTCCCCGCTGGTGATGTTATTTTTGGTTGGGTCCTCTCCGATCACCACATCGTTTTCATCCACGATATTGGCTTCGACATCCACCGCGCGGTCACCGAAGTGTGCGAAGATACTGTTGTAGTATTTGCCGGCTGTGTTTTCCCGCAGTTTCAAGGCATCTCCCTCGCCTTCGCCCGTGCCCAGGTAGGTCACGTTGTAGATCGTCGGATTGGATAATGGCTGATTGTTGAAATCGTCCAGGTCCCCATCGTGTTCTCCGCCTCGGTCCCCTGCCGCCTGGGTGAACCAGAACTGGCCTTTGCCACGGTAGCCCTGATCCCAGTCAAATGAGTCATCTCCGCAGTAGGCTGCCACCAGGAATCTGGCTTCCACTGTGCCTCCGAAAAATTCGAACCCGTCGTCCTGGTTGGCGAACACTTCCACAAATTCCACTTTTGTGCCGCGTCCCACGCCACCGAAGGTGACTCCGTTGATTTCATTGTTGGCTCCGATGTTGGTGCCCCCGTGACGGACGGACACGTAGGTCAGGCTTCCACTGGAGTCATTGTCATCACTGCCTCCGTAAACTCCACGTGGTTCGGTCGTTGGAATCCCTTCAATGTTATCTTCAATGGGATCTCCGCTGGCTTCAGGCGAGTTCAAAGTCGCGCGTCCCAGAAGGACCAGACCACCCCATTCTCCCACGTCTCCTGGGCCGAAGTCATTCGGGTCACTCAGATCGTCGTCCAGTGCGGTGAAGATCACAGGGTTTTCAGCTGTGCCGTTGGCAAAGATTTTCCCGCCACGGGCAACTATCAGTGCGGAGGCGTTTTCCCCTTCTCCGGGAGTTCCGCGAACTACTGTGCCTGCATCGATGGTCAGGGTTTCGCCGTCTTCAACGAACACAAATCCGTTGAGTACATATTCGTTGTCAGCAGTCCATACGACCTGCCCCACGATGTCAGCATCAGTCACTGAAATCCTGTTCACCTGAGCCTGCAGGCTCAAAGAAAGAACAGATATCCATGACAGAAATATCAGTTTCTTAAACATATTGATTTAATTAAGTTAATGTTGCGGTTCATGGAATGAACCAAAGTCAAATAAGGCAGACGCTTGTTACGTTTATGAAAACACGAACCAAAGATCATGAAAAGAATTCAGGACAAGGAGATCCGCAGAATACGGAGAACGCGCGGATGGGATCAGGATTGTGTTATAATTCGTAGACCACGGAAATGCCAAATGTCTGGCCTCTGCTTCGTGTGGAGAAGATGGAATCGCGTCCATTGTAGCGAATGATGAAATCCTCCTCGGGATTGAGTAGATTCCGGGCTGTGAATTTGAGGCTCAACTTATCTCCGAATTTTTGTGACAGGGTGAAGTCCAGTGAGGGTGCGGGCTGTTCATAGACCGATGGGGTAATGCGCGAAGTGAGAAACAGGCGCTCACCAAAAATATTGTAAAATATACTGGCCGTGGTGCCGGAGGCTTCATTGCGATATGTGAAATCCAAATTGATTATATAGGGCGACTGGCCGGCCAGTGGACGGGTCGTCTCACCTTGGGCATAATTCTCAAATTCAAATGGAGTCGTGCTTATTTCTGACTGCACGTAGGTGAAATTGAGACCCACCTCAAATGGGCTCAAGGTGCTCCAAAGCGAGTCGAGATTTGTCCGCGCTTCCAATTCGATGCCATAGACTTTGGCAGCATCGCGGTTTTTGGGTTGAATTTCGTTATTGGCGGTGACCTGCTCGAGTTCGATGGGGTTGATCAGATCTTTATAAAAGAGGGATGCCGCGATGATTTCACCTGGCTCAGGAAACCATTCCCACCGGATATCATAATTATTCGCCTCGGTCATAACCAGGCCGGGATTGCCCGTGTACTGAAGACTATTCACGAAGTCATTGATAGTGACACCGGCAATTTCTTTAAATGTGGGACGGGCGATCGTTCTTCCGTAGGCGAGGCGGACATTCATGTCATCACCGATACTTCGGACCAGACTTAAAGACGGAAGGATGTGCGCGTCATTGAGTTGTGTGCGGGTGAACCCACGAGCGGTCTGGTTGGCGATATCGATGTCGGTGGTCTCATAGCGTCCCCCGGTGATCAGGCGCCAGTTCTCCAGAAAATTGATATCTCCCATGAGATATCCGGCCCAGATCCTCTGATTGCCCTGATATGTGGACGTATTGGATTTGTTCAGAATGAGAGAGGGGCGGATCTGCCCGAAATTATTTTGTGCCAATTCAAATTTATCCGGCGTTGCAAATTCTGCCGGATCCCGGTGCTGGTCGAATTCCCTGAAGTTGGTTCCGGACGAATAGGTATAAGCATGTTCAGCGAAACTACGATCCGCATCTGAGTAAAATAGACCAAACCGGAAGTGGTGCTCGTCGCCAAAGATGGTATCGAATGGCAGGTCATTGTCATAGGTGACGTTGACATTCTCCTCGCCCACACGGCGGAAGATCCGGGTTGGCACCAGCTGGAAAGCCGGATTGATGGATAAGGTGCCACTGCGTTCCTCTTCCGAGTATTCCATGAAGCGGAAATCGGGTTCGTCCTGGCTGGTGCCAGCGAAACTCACTTTGATGTCGGAAGTGAAATTGTTCCACTCTGGCACTGTGATGTTATTGACGAACTGGATGGTGTCCAGATCCCGTTCAGTCAGGTGCAGAATCTGATTATAATCAACGAGATCGCGGGCGTCGAAATTGGTGCCTCTGCGGAAGACCGCTTCGTCCTCGACACTGCGCACGTACATCGACGTGACCCCAATGACCCAGTTAGGAACGACTTCGTATGAAAGACCTGCCAGTGCGGACCAATTGAGTTCCTCCTCACCTTTTATCTCATCCGCCGTTCGAATAGGCAGAAGGACGCCCGTTGTGGCCGATGCGTTATATCGGTTCTGCTGGCCATTCGGCACCATATTGTAATCGATGCTGTAGTTGAAGCCGCCCACGAAGCCAATTTTCCGATCTTTGATTTCTCTTGTTGCTCCGAAAGAAACAGCATAGCGCTCGTCGAGGCCACTGGACTTGGTGGAAGTACCCATGGCACCAGTGAACTGAGTGGCGAGCCGTCTGATTTCCCCCATAGCGGCCTGCCTTTCAGCATCGGTGGAACGGGTGCGGCGGATTATGCTTTCCTGTTCAGCAATAATGCCATTGACTTCTGTTCCATTGAGCCATTCGGCGGGAACCTCTCTGGTTCCAAATCCGCTTCCCCACCGGCCGGTGCCGCCTCCCCGGTAGGAGAGGAAATCGCTGCGCAAATTGTCCTGGGCGTTATAGGTGGTTCCGAGGGAGAATTTGACAAAATCCTCCTCCGGGAAGGATTTGGTTTTGATGTCGACGAGCCCCCCGGTGAAGCTTCCGGGTTTATCGGGGGTGAAAGTTTTGGCCGTGACAATATTATCGATGACTGATGCGGGAAAAATATCCATTTGAACAGTTTTCCGATCCGGGTCCGCACTGGGGACTTCCAGTCCGTTGAGGAGCGTATTGCCATAGCGATCGCCCAACCCGCGGATGACGACATATTTTCCGCCGACGACCGATGCACCGGTGACTTTGGACATGATCTCAGCAGCATCCCCGGCACCAGCCCGACTGAAAAATTCTGAACCGATCGAATCCGTGAAACTGGTTTCAAATTGCCGTTCCTGCAACAAAGCCGCGGATTGGTCATCAAAGGGATCGGCGACGACTTCAAAGGTTTCCAGTTCGAAGTACTCCGGGGGCAGTTCCGCATCCGCCTGGGTGCGCTGACCGCCAGCAACTTTAACATCCTCCACCGTCGTGCGTTTATATCCGGATTTGGAGAAGGATAGATTGTAAACTCCAGGGGGAACGTCGGGCAGGACATACTCTCCCTCGCTGTCGGATTTGGTTCCGATGGTCGTTCCCCGGACGGTCACGACAACGGCTGGCAGTGGATTATCGCGACCTGCCTCCATTACCCGCCCACCTATGCTTCCATTATCCAGTGTCTGAGTGGTCGCAGTGGTCGCGATCATCAGCAGCACAAAGCCGAGGTGCCATCTGCTCTGAGTCAGATGCCCTGGAGATGATTTTGAGAATCTCACAATCGATGGATGGGTTGGGTGACTAATGAAGTGCCTGTTGGATAATAGCGAAGCGTAATTCTATGATGAGGCGGCTCTGGCGAGGCGCTCAATGTTTTCGAGGTAGCGTTTGATGCTGTCGCGGGGGTTGATTTCCTGAGCTTTTTTGAGGAGGGTCAAGGCTTTGCGGTAGTCGGATTTCTGAACAAAGAGTTGCGCTTGTTTGACGAGGCCATCGGATTGGAAGCCATCGATTTTAGCAGCTGTCTCGTATCGGAACATGGCTTTTTCGACATCTCCGTTGGCATTATGGAAATCCCCAGCCATCAGCAGGGCTTCTCCGTCCAGCGGGTCTTTCTCCAGAATCTGAGTGAGATATGCCATGACTTCATCGTTGCGATCCTGGGCGACTGCCATTTTTGCTTCCTGTTTCAGGAGGTTGACCGAGTCTTTATCACTGAGATTGGATCCATAGGCTGAGCGGATTCGTGCAATCAGACTGCCAGCCGTGTCGAAAGAGCCACGGTCAATGAACCCCCGCACCGCCCGGATAATTCTCTCGGGACTGGGATTCTCGTTTCCTGCAAGTGCCTGAGTGTATGCCTCACTGGCCAATTCATTCCGATTTTCGTTGAGGTATAAATCACCCAGAAGGAACAGTTGGTTGGGTTGGGCTTTCCCCAGATCTTTGAGGATTTCCAGATTGACCTGAGCATCAGTATAACGCTCCAACTGGACCAGCACATTGACTTGGAGGCCCATGAGTTTTTCGCTGTCGGGATTGGCTGCCAGCAGGCTGTCCAACAACTTTTCCGCATCGATGAACTTCTCCTGAGCCAGGTAGGATTTCACCAGACCAATCTGCCAATCCATGGCATCCGGTTCACTGATGATGGCATTGCGGAAGGCGGCCTCAGCTGGAAAATGCCGGTCCAGTCCGGCATAACACACACCCAATAAACCATAGAGCAAACCATCCGCGTCCCCGAGTTGAATGGTTTTGGTCAGACTGCGAATGGCCTTTTCATACTGGTTCTCACGTGCCAGTGTGATGCCCAGGTTGCGGTGAGCCCGGCGGAAGCTGGGAAACTTCTCCAGAGCTTTCTCATAACTGGCAATGGCTTCAGCGGTCTGCCCTTCCTGAAAGAGCAATGCGCCCAGAGTGAAATCCAATGTGGCACTGGATTGAGGAGAAATCTTCTGCCTTAACTGGGCGATGGCCTGAGCCGGATTATCAAAAATGAGTGTCCTCAACTCGGCATAGAATGTCTGTTCCTCGGGAGTGACAAACTTCGGTTCGATTTCTGATGCGACCCCGTAGGTGCCAAGGAATTTGGCTTTGAACTCTTTCGACTCCCAGAAGGCGCGCAGCGAATCGTCGGTCGGGACTGGATTCGGTGACTGAGCATGGACTGGCCCTGCCACAGCGAGAGTCAGTCCAGCCACAACCAAAGTCATGCAACCCAGGAATGCCATTCTGGCGATCAAGGAATTGTCGTGGTTACCATTCATGCGAATCTGGTTTTTCATCATAAGAAAGTGGGAATGAAAGGAGTGCATACGTTATCTGACTTTGAAGGTGAAAGGCTGACGGATATTGGACCGGACGGGTTTTCCGGCTTTCATGCCTGGTTTGAACCGCCATCTTCGGATGGCATCCAGGGCAGCTTTTTCGAAAGCGGGATGGCTGGCTGATTCGACGCGGGGGTCGAGGACCTGGCCTTCTTCGCTGAGAATGAAAACCACAATGGCTGATCCATTGATTTTCTCTTTTTTCAATTCATTGGGATACCTGGGTGCTGGCTGAGAGACGGGGACAGGTGGTTTGTCCAGATCGGAGACATCGAACAGAGCCATATCATCGAGACCGCCTCCTCCATCCATGAACTGACCACCACCACCACCGAGGCTTCCCAATCCAGACCCGCTGAGATCCAGATCCAGATCGGCCAGAGACAGCTGTTGAGGTTCCGGTTCCATTTCAGGTTCCGGTTCCTCCTCTTTTTCCTCCTCTTCCGGAGCGGGGGGAGGCGGAGGTGGAGGCGGAGGGGGCTCGGAAACATTCGCCTCCAGAATCTGCATCTTCTTGCCGCCGCCACTTGAAATGAACTGGGACAAAGGCAGAACTAAAAACACCAGAGCTGTGATGACAATAGACCCCATCACCGTTGCAAAATGTCCGGCTCCTGCTTTCGGGGGTATGTAGACTTCTCTCATCTTCAGCTCACTCAATGAAATGATATTTGCAGCCCGACTAGTTTATTTTATTGGCGGAGAGGGACACTTTAGCGCCGGCAAGTTTGGATTCATCGATGACGCGCATGAGAACGCCCGCACTCGCATTCTGGTCAGCCTGAATAATCACCGGCATTTCGTCGGCCTGCAGGAGGCGACGGACCAATGGGCGGACCCCGGAAACCCCAATTTCCCGACCGCCATAAACCACCTGTCCTTTGTCCGTGATGGCCAGCAGGATGGAGTTTTTCTCCAGCTGGGTCGCCGAAGCTGCGGCCGGCTTATCGACCTCGACACCAGTCTCCTCAACGAAAACTGTGGTCACGATGAAGAAAATCAGCAGAATGAAAACCATATCAATCAAGGGGGAAATATTGATATCCAATGGCTCATCGGCTTCATTGATCGACTTGCGTCCTTTCATAAATCAGTTCCTTCCTTTTTTGATTTGGCACCGGGCACCGGAGTGGGCCCAATGGGGGGAGACATTTTCGGGGTGGCACATTTTAATTTCTGGATGGTCTGGGATTCGATACGGGCGAGCAGGGCGACGAATTCATTGCGGCGGCTTTTGAGCATGGAGATGAAGACATATCCTGGGACGGCCACGAGCAACCCCATTTCTGTGGTGATGAGAGCTTCGGAAATACCACGGGCGATCACATCGGTGGTTTTGGATCCACCGACGGAGATTCCGTTGAATGTGGTGAGCATGCCAAGAACAGTTCCAAGCAAACCCAGGAGGGGAGCGGAAGCCACCAGCACACTCATCAAATTGAGACGTTGATCAATACTGGGAAGTCTCGAGGCATTGATTTCAAAAAACCGGTTCTGGACCTGGCGGATATTCAACTGTCCGGATTGTGTATATCTGATCATGTCTCCGATTTCGCCCTGAGCCTGCGATGGATCCTCGATCCAAGCCATCCATTGGGAGTCGGGAATTTTTCTGAATCGGGTGCGGGAAAAATACATCCAGAGTTGGACGGCGATGCCATAGATGAGAAAGCTCAGGAAAAGAAGGGGGAGCATGACCCACCCTCCAGCGATCCAGATCTCGGTAAACTCTCTAAGCTGCGGCATATGGTGAAACCTGATACGGAGTGGTTGATGTTCCTGGAATATGCGGTCTCCGGTCAGGCTGCGGCATGTTCATCGATTCCGGTGTCGGACTCATCCCCCGGCACACCATTGACAAGTCCCACGGAGATCAATTCCATTTCGCTCAGAATGCTTTTGGATGTTCTGGCCAGGAGAGCGTAGAGGATCAAAGTGGGCACTGCGATGATCAGGCCGTATTCGGTTGTGATCAGAGCTTCGGAAATACCCCCTGACAAGGTCTTGGGGTCCCCGGTGCCAAAGACTGTGATCATTTTGAATGTCTTGATCATCCCGGTCACGGTGCCGAGCAGACCAAGCAAGGGCGAGGTGGCAGCTGTCAGGGAGATGAAGGCCAGAGCCCGTTCCAATTTTGGCCGCGTATCCAGCATCACCTCGTAGACAACTTCCTCGATCAATTCTTTTTTGTTGCGCGCATTCTCAATTCCTTTCACCAGCATGGTTCCAAATGGGCCACCGATTTTGCGGGCATAGGCTTTGGCCGAGTCGTCTTCATGATCATCGATATGGTCGAGGATGATTTTGAGGTCTTTGGCGGTTGCGCGACGGATGCGGGCAAACTGGATATATTTCACCAGGGCGATGACGAGAGAGATGACAGCCAGCACCAGCATCGGGATGATCACCACCCCACCCTTCACCAAGTGTTCAATCCATGTTTCTTTTGTGGCGGCAAGTTTGAGCGCATTTCCCATCGTGGAATCCATTGGGAATTCTCCTGAGCCATTGTCGACAAATGGTTTGACGGAAGCGTTGGCGGCTTCACCCATGCTGATGATTTTTGGTTTTGGGGATCCCAGTCTCAGTTCCGCCAGTCCCGTCTC
Organism: Verrucomicrobiota bacterium; assembly: GCA_021209225.1. Lineage (GTDB taxonomy): Bacteria > Verrucomicrobiota > Verrucomicrobiia > Limisphaerales > JAJOIW01 > JAJOIW01. The sequence goes on along the minus strand of JAJOIW010000233.1, from coordinate 9,611 downwards.
GGATCCATCGTTGGAGGCGAAGAGCGCGATAGGCCCCACGAGAGCTGTCTTTCCATCCATCAGGATTCCCCGATCGCTGAGTGCCTGCGAGGGAAAGATGCGCCCGCCAATCACCTGATCCAGTCTTTCCAGTGAAAGATCCACAACCGAGGAGAGGGCTTCCAGTTGTTCACTGAGTGCGGCATCAGGTTTGCCGGATGAGGATTTGATCTGATCAATCCTTGGCTTCAGCGTCTCATATTCGGTGATGTGAATCCGTGTTTCAAACTGCTGAATATATTCATTGAGCAGCGAGGTGAGATAGTCTTTCTCGGTGTTTCGGGTTTTCACCTCGGTCTTGAGCGCATTCAAATCGACGAGTTTGTTGTCGCGGTCACGCTCGGCTGCTTTCAACTGCTGGCGCAGGTTCATGACCTCCTCCTCCAGGTCATTGACTTGCTTGTAGAGTGGGACGCGCTCGCTGGCTATGGACTCCCTCACCTGGGAAAGCTCCTGCAGGGCCTCCTGAAGTCGGGTATCGAACCGGTTGACACTATCCGCAAAGGTTTGACACCAGCCCGATATGGGCATCAGAGCAATCGTCACTAAACACAGCGCCAGGTGGATTTTTTTTCTGTTGAAGGAATTCATATGGGTGAGTTGGGCAGAGAGATTATTTATTCTGAATTTCAACCGGGAGGCCTAAAAACGAAGCCGTTGCTTTCTCTTGGTATTGATCAATGACCATACGGACTAACTTTCCGAGGCCTTGCTGCTCCTTCCAATTCCATCCATCAGGCCCGGGTATTCCCCGCCCCGCATACTTGCCCTCCTGGTCGGAATAAAACGCCTGCCCCAGGCCGAGATACAAGGTCTGAACTTCAATTTCTTCGCCGCCTTCAAGTGTCCGCAACTCATTGACGAGGGTGATGGCATTCTGGAATTTTTCGATTTCGCTGAGGATTCCCACAGCCACCTGCATGCGGACTGTGACGGGAGCTGTTGATTTATCCGAGTCTTCGGGCAGGCGATTGGTCAGTGGCGCAAGACGTTCCTGGAGCGTGGCAGGCAGCTTCTGAACCAATTTTCTGATCTTCTGCTCATATTGCTTCACCCGCATCAGGACCATCTCGGTGGCACTGATAATGTCTTCATTCTCGGCCAGAAGTTTATCGTACTCCCCCTGGGTTTTTGAGGATGATTCCTGAGCATTCGATATTTCCGCCGCAATGTCCTGAGTCTGCTTCTGGAAAACCCGGACGCTCTCGTCCAGGATCGACTTGTCCTCAATCCAATCCGCTTTCTCCTGCGAAATCAATTTGCGGGCCTCAATCCATTTCTGAACGATTTGCTTGCCCTCGGAGACAGAAGTGGATTGAGCCTGCCCGGAAATGAATGGGCTCAATATTCCGACCGATATCCATGCCAATAAATTTGTTTTCATGCGCTTGTCAGCAGTTCGCTCAACTGCTTGGATGGTGGTCTGGTTACTCAGATCATGGGAGGTCCCATCGCGAGTGGATAAGTTCTGAATTTCACAGATCTCCATGCCAATTTGTTCGTAGACTGAATAAAAAGTCTGATATTCTAATGGCTTTCGGGAATATTGTGGGTCACAAATATGAAAATTATTCGAGTACGTCATGTGACAGAGTTGTGACAACCACGGAGCGTGGATACCTGTCATTCCGGATGGTGGGACCGGTGATGGATCAAAGTGGAATTGTTCCTGCGGCGGACATCCGATAGTGTGGTGGGTATGCGAATTTTATTTTTGAATGGTCCGAATCTCAATTTGCTGGGGACACGCGAGCCAGGTATTTATGGTCAGCAGACATTGAAGGATATTGAGAATGGGGTCCGTGAATACGGCGAACACCATGGAGCTCAGATTGAATTCCGCCAATCCAATGCGGAAGCGGACCTGGTGACCTGGATTCAGGAAGCCCAAAAGTCGGCGGATGCGGTGGTTCTCAATGCCGCCGCCTACACCCATACCAGCATTGCTTTGCGCGATGCTATTTCCGCAATCAAGACCCCGGTCATCGAAATACACCTCTCCAATGTCCATGCCCGGGAAGAATTTCGCCATCATTCCATGATCGCCGCGGTCTGTGTGGGACAGATTGCCGGATTTGGACATAATTCATATTTCCTTGGGCTTCAGGCCGCCATGGCGATAATCCAGAGTCGCGAGCCGTGAGCCTGTTCACAGCAGGGAGTTTCTGCATAAGTGGTTGTTTGTGCTTGGGTTTTCGATATTTTTGACGCGATATGAAGTCATGAATCGACATTCGGGGTGGTGATCGATTAAAGGGTTAAGCTGACGAGTCATGATGAGTCTTCCAAAAAAAATATCCGATCGAGACTGGAGAGTTGGGTTGATGATAAGCGCGAATTGTTTCAGGACGAGGTGCGTTTGGCCGGGCGCCATAAGATCCTGCATTTTTTTTACCTGATATTCAGGAATTTTGATGAAAACCGTTGTTTATCGCGGGCTGGAGCGATGACATTTTCGACGATTCTGGCGATTGTTCCGACGTTGGCGATCGTGATTGGATTTGCGCCCCGTGCGGATGATGTATTGATCCGCAAAATCATCACCACAGGGATTGAGTATTTCGCCCCCACTCTGGAGGTCAAGGTGAATACTCAGCCGATGGCAAATATTCCGGGTGAAACCAACACGGTGCAATCCCTCGAGCCCGATAGCCACAACATCCCGGAACATGACAATACTCAATCCGATTCATCCAGTGTATTCAAACTGCCCAATACCAACCGGGTCGAACTCAAAGAACAGATCGTCAATGGCATTCTCGAGTTTATCCGCAATTTCGAATCAGCACGCTACAGTGTATTTGGATTTATTGCCTTCCTGAGCATGGTTTTTTCCACCTTGATCACCATTGAGTCGGTGATGAATGACATCTGGGATTCCGATCGGGGTCGACCCTGGCCATCCCGATTGATGTCGTATTGGGTTGTGATCACCTTTTCGGGTTTATTTATCACGGGTGCGGGTTTGCTGTTGGGTTTTCGCGATTCAGTGCATGCGTTGCCAGGTGGTCCGTACCTGTCAGCCTTCGGGGTCATCATATTCATTTCACTTGCCTTGACTGCCCTGTATCGATTGATGCCCAATGCGAGTGTGAAGTGGTTTCCCGCCCTGGTGGGAGGTGTGACAGGAGCCTTGCTGCTCCAACTGAACAAAATGTTTATCCCGCTGTTTATTTCCGGGCGCGCCGAACGGGATGGGCAGATTTACGGGAGCTTCCTCGCGTTGACCCTTTTCATGTTCGGGATTTACATCGCCTGGGTGATTGTGCTTTTTGGGGCTCAGGTTGCAGCGACCTTTCAAAACCGCCGGGCATACCTGCACGGGATCCAATCAAAGAATATCCACCAGTACGGACGTGAATCGGCCGCAGTGAAGATCATGTCGATTGCAGCCAGACATTTTGACTCGGGAAAAATTCCTCCAAGCGTGCCGGAAATTGCCAGATCCACAGGCATTCCTGAGCCATTGATTCAAGAGATTGTGGATATCCTGATCCACCACCGACTGCTCCAGATCGTGGGAATCGGAACCAATAAATCTGCCATCTCCCCGGCAAGACCCATCGAGACCATCACCTGCTTCGACATCCTCGATGCAACCAGAAAAGCCAAAGGCCATAACCTGAATGCCTCCAATCATAACGAAAACGATGCGTCATCCATTATCGACCCAGACCTGCAGAACCTCCACCACTTTCATGAACTCGATAAGTCGAACACGGAAAAAGTCACGCTCCAGGAATTGATCCATTCACCCTCGAATTCGTGAACCGATCGCTTGCCCGACAATGATGCGTGAAGTGAACCACCTGTCCTACAGATCCACGCTGCGGCTGATCCGCTTCTGGCTGCCGGTCGTGGCTATTATGGCGCTCATTTTTATTGGTTCGACAGATTGGCTTTCAGGTGGAAATACAGGAAAAATTCTGATTCCAATCATCCGGTTTTTCCTCCCCTTCGCGGATGAGGCAACTGTCCAATTGCTGCGATTTGTGATCCGGAAGATGGCACATCTCAGCGAGTACGCTATCCTCGCCGCATTCATCTGGCGGGCTCTGACCTATGGAACCATTCAAAGCCAGACAATTGTCTGGACGGGGCGGCGGGCAGTTCTGACTTGGGTTATTGCCACGGCCTATGCCGCATCCGATGAGTTCCATCAATCCTTTCACCCATCCCGGGTGGGGTCCCCAGTGGATGTGCTGATCGATTCATGCGGGGCTGCATCCGCTCTCATCGTGATTTACCTCATCCCGAGATGCCATATCCATCGGTCGCGGAATCTTTAAGACTCCTTGCTCCCGGGTTTTCTGGAACCCGATGCCAGATGAAATGGGAGATGTTTATGTTGCTGCCCCGCAAGAAGCCGGTTGACATTGCCATCCGGATTTCATAATCAAACCAGCATAGACCCGATCTGGTGTGAAACGAGGATCGGGTTGGGGAAATGTGGCGCCTGACAGGTGGTTGCGGGCATGTGTGTGATTCTGAGTTCGTTTATATATTGAGTACAATGAGCAGTCCTTTGTTCAAGGTGGTGATATTCTATATTACAGGAATATTGTGTGGCCGATGGGTTTCTCTGGATATGGGGATTCTGATTTTGATCTGCAGCGGATTGGCATATATATCCATACGTATCCACTGGGATTTTGTCCGCAGCATTTCATTTTATCTACTGGTCGTCCTCAGTGGGGCAATCGGGATCATGGTGAAAATGTCCCCGATTTCTCCGGCGGATTTACGCAATTCATTACCGGCTTTTGAAATCATAGGATCTGTCACAGGACAAATTGTCAGTGTGGACGAGATGGATGTGGAGGATGGTACCCGGAGGAGGCGTGCAAATCTGCTGATCGCAGTGGACAAGTTGAACACGACTCTGCAACCCGGGTGGTTCAAAGGCAGAGGGTTGATCTCAGCCACCACGGATTCACTTCCCTGGAACCAGGATCAGCAGAAAAATTCATGGAAAGATCTGGTGGGAGCCACAATCACGGCACACGGAGTCATTCTGCCCGTCAGACCAGAACATCACTTCGCGTCCATGCCGAAAAGTCAGTATTTAAAAAGCAGAGGATGCTTCTTCAAAATCAATACTGCTGGTCAGGGGTGGTTGCGGGTTATGGAAAAAAGCGACTCACCGGGCAGCCTTCTTCTTCGATTCAGGCAGGCGATACTTGGTTCTGCGCGGGATAGGTTGGCCTGGTCGTTTCCCCAGGATGACAGACACCGGCGCCTGATGCTGGCATTGAGCCTGGGGATTCGTGAAAATCTGAAATCCGAAGATACCGATGCTTTCCAACGGACTGGCACTATGCACATCTTCGCGATCAGTGGACTGCATGTTGGAATCATTGCCATGATTCTTTTCCAGGCATTGAGTTTTTTTATCTGGAGCCGGAGTTGGGCAGCTGGAATATCGATCCCTGCCATTTGGATGTACGTCTGGATCATTGGGATGCCTGCATCAGCCACACGGGCTGCCATAATGGCGACGGTGGTTCTGGGGGGAATTTGCCTGCGCCGGCCTGATCACTGGCCCAATACCCTTCATCTGACAGCTCTCATTCACCTGCTGGTGGATCCTGCTCAACTGTTTCAGCCGGGGTTTCTCCTGTCGTTTGCGGCTGTGTTCTGGATTATTCTGATTATGCCACGCACTCAGCACTGGGTGGCGCGGCTGAGGTCTCCCGATCCCTTACTCCCCCGGGAATGGACTCCCTGGCATTGGCGTTGGATACATCAATGCGCCGCTCACCTTGCTTCATTAGCTCTATTATCTCTGGTCTGCTGGCTGGGAACGCTGCCATTGATCGCATTCAATTTCGGGCAGGTCAGCTGGTCTGGACTGATACTCAATATCGCCCTGGTGCCTATGGCGGGTCTCTGTCTGCTGAACCTGATGCTGGGATTTGCCACAGCCTGGAGCATGGGGTGGATTGATGGCGCGTATTTCCATGGTGCCTGGTTCATCATGAAGGCGATGGTGGCCATTTCGGACTATGCTACCGGGCTGCCGGGGATTGTATGGATTCCACAGACCCGGTTGGCAATTTACTGGGTGGTGTATTATGTCTGGCTTTTAACGGCTGGCCTGTTCTGGGGAACAACTTATCGAGGGTGGCGCTTCACCTGGTTTGGTGCCGGAGCGATATTAGTACTTTTTTTCTTTTGGGATGGTCGATTGGACCAACCTGCGGACATTCGCAGCACGGTTGTGGGGAGCAGCCAGGTAATCACGATCGACCAACCCGGAATTCCTCTCATTCAGATTCACTGTGGGTCGGAATTCTCGGCACCCGTTTTTGAGAATCTCCAGATTGCTCCGCAATCCCCGCGGATGCTCATTCTGACACATGCAAGCAATCGCCTCATGGGGGGCCTCCCCTATTTTTTAAAACAGGTGAAGCCACTCCGGATATTTGCTGATCTCGACCAGGATTTCCGATCGCCTGCGTGGAGGCAGGTCCAGGCTGTCCGTGGTGAGATCCCGGTCGGCAGCCTGAATCTGGCTCCCCTCAAAGAATGGGGGCTGGACCTGCTCTGGCCACCGGCGAACCCTGAGAATACCAACGAATTTTTGAATCGGGCATCCGATCTTGGGGTGGTGTTGCGATGGCACAATCCGCACCACTCACTCCTCATCTGCCCACCACTATCGCCCCAGGCACAACTCGAAATATTGAATTCTGTTTCGATTCCCGCAACCGAAGGAATTCTGTGCACCATGGACTCTGCTGCGGTTGCATTGGAGAGTTGGTTTATTCAGGCATTTCAGCCAGATTGGGTGGTGGTCGCGGATGGCAGTCCTCCGAGTCCGGTGCATTTCAAGGACCGCAACTTCATTCCCTGGAAATCGGCTCTGCATCCGATCAGATGCTGGCGGCAATCTGACTTTGGCGATTGGCTGATTCAGTTTCATGACACGGGTTTCACCCAACACCTGTCCGCCTCGCAATCATTCGATGCAATCAAATCCTCCTCAAAGCAATCCCGGTGAAATTTCCATTCCATTTCCTCCAGGGAATATATTGCATTGGTCCTCTGAAAATTGCGGGGATGATGGATAATTTTCTGGATTTTCGGAGAAAAGTTCGCATGTTTATGGTCTGCCATTTGCGGGGTGGGTTTGGGTTGAGTCCCATATCCACTATTCCTCCTGGCGTGCATTCACGGGCTGATCCGGAACCGGGCAGGATGACAGAATCCCTGATTCCCCGGATCGGGCCTATGGACCTGAATAAATGAATGGATTTGCCCGCCTGATGCGTGAGCAGCCACACAATTGGATGAAGACATACGATATTGCAGTGATCGGCGGGGACGGAACCGGACCCGAAGTAGTGCGCGAAGCCATCAAAGTATTGGATGCGACTTCGGGCAAATTTGGATTTAAACTGAACTACCAGGAATACGACCTGGGGGGCGACCGGTACCTGCGGACAGGCGAGCCATGCCCGGACAGCATGGTCGAGGAACTGCGGAAATTCCCAGCTATCCTTCTCGGAGCAATTGGACATCCGGATGTCAAACCCGGCATCCTCGAAAAAGGAATCCTGCTCAAACTCCGCTTCGCTCTCGAACAATACATCAACCTGCGGCCAGTCAAACTCTACGATGAACGCTTTTGCCCGGTCAAAGGCAAGAAGCCGGAGGACGTCGATTTCGTGGTCGTCCGCGAAAACAATGAAGGCCTCTACACCGGAGCCGGCGGATTTGTCTTCAAAGGCACACCCCACGAGGTCGCCATCCAGGAAAGTGTCAATACGCGCCGCGGGGTCGAACGCTGCCTCCGCTTTGCCTTCGAATACACTCAAAGACGCAATAAAGAAAAAACTCTGACCCTGTGCGGGAAGACAAACGTTCTGACCTATGCCTTCGATCTGTGGGAACGCGCGTTTCATGAAATTGGGGCTCGCGATTATGCGGACATCAAACGTGAATATGCCCACGTGGACGCCACAACCATGTGGTTTGTGAAGAACCCCGAGTGGTTTGATGTGATTGTCACGGACAACATGTTCGGCGACATCATCACCGACCTGGGCGCCATGATTCAGGGCGGGATGGGCATTGCAGCTGGTGGGAACATCAATCCTGAAGGGGCATCCATGTTCGAACCCATCGGTGGTCCGCGCCAAAATACACCGGCCAGAATGTCATCAACCCACTGGCAGCCATTTGCGCCGGCCAGATGATGTTGGACTTCCTGGGAGAAACATCTGCGGCAAAACGCATCGAGGATGTGGTCATCACAACAGTCCGGGAAAAAATCAAAGACCTCGGAGCTGGAAAAATGGGCTACTCCACCACCCAGGTCGCGATCTCATCGCCAACGCCATTTAATCCACTTTTCTCCATCACCTACATTCATGAGCCGGTTCATCCCAACCGGCTCAATTTTTTTATTCCGTTGATGATCACCCACCCGCCATGCCAGACCCAAACCACTGTCCCAGAAATATATATATACATATCTGTTCTCCGTGGATTCACTGATTCAGATGAGAAATGTGAACATGTTTCGACTCAGAAAACCCGATATATGCCAGACATCGCATATTGAATAGATCCGGAATGACGCAATCCGGGGGATTGAATCCAGAATCCAACGGGGGCCAGTCAGGCCCATTTGTTTTCATCCGGTCGCGATGGAATTGAAACTCATTGTCAATATCTCCCGCATTTGATATAAAATAGGCCTGATCAACACATGCCGGTAATGTCCGGTGAAATGGGGACCCCAATCGAGTGGGAATAAATCATGAATGAAAAAGAAATGATCGACGGGATCAATTCCCGCTATTGGAAAACGAATCTCAGGGTGGTCGGGATACTATTGGTTATCTGGCTGATTCTTGGTTGTGTCACGAGCATCTGGTTGGTCGAATGGCTGAATCGGGTCACATTTGCCGGATTTCGTCTGGGATTCTGGATTGCCAACCAGGGGGCGATGATTGGATTTATTCTATTGATATTCACCTATGCTGTTGTCATGAATCGCATCGATGAACAATTTGAAAAAGAGATAAAATCAGCACAGAATCCGTCACCTGCTGAATCGGAGGACTCCGGATCATGAACGAAACCGCCTGGACATACTTATTGGTCACAGCGACCTTCAGTATCTATATTGGGATTGCGATATATACACGTGTTGCGAGCACGAAAGGGTTTTATGTCGCTGGCCAGGGGGTGCCGGCTATTTTGAATGGGATGGCAACGGGTGCGGATTGGATGAGTGCGGCCTCATTCATCTCGATGGCTGGTCTGATATCATTTATGGGATATCAGGGATCCATGTACCTCATCGGATGGACGGGGGGATATGTGCTGCTGGCAATGCTGCTGGCTCCCTATCTCAGAAAATTCGGACAGTTCACCGTGCCGGATTTTGTAGGTGATCGATATTATTCAAATTCGGCACGGGTTGTTGCGGTGGCAGGGCCATTTCATCTGAGAGAATGATTCTTATGCCTGCCATGGCTGGCTTCATTTTCAGCTAGATATTTTTATTCCCTTCTGCCATACCTGAAGGCCTATGGCAGATAATTCCACCCTTTTGGAAA
>JAJOIW010000184.1 GCA_021209225.1 Verrucomicrobiota bacterium | reverse complement strand
AAAATGTTCGCCTCCGCCAGAAAAGTCGAAGATGGCGGCTCTCTCACCATCCTCGCCACAGCTCTCGTCGAAACCGGATCCAGAATGGATGAACTCATATTCCAGGAATTCAAAGGCACAGGAAACATGGAACTCGTCCTCGATCGAAAAGTCGCCGAACGTCGCCACTACCCCGCCATCGACATCCCCCGCTCAGGTACAAGAAAAGAGGAAAAACTTTACGGCCCGAAATATATAGATGCCATCCATAAACTCCGCAGAATGATGGTGGATCTCAACCCGATCGAAGCCATCGAAACCCTTCAGGGCGCCTTGAAAAAACATAAAACCAATAAAGCTCTTCTGGAACAGTTGCGCTCCTGATTGTGCCGGATCCCAGAGATTATCTCTATGGCACTTTCAATCCGGTTCCCCTTGCTGTGATGGGGATTTTATTTGGTGACTCTGCGGTAATTAATAGATGGTCCGGGTCTGGTCCGCTTTTAGGGATCAGAGGTATTTGATTCTGCTTCTGAAGGTCAGGCAATCTGCAGTTTTGAGGTGGGCAGGAATATGGAAAAACGCCAATCGACGCAGGGGAGTTCACGTCCTCCTTTGGAGAGGATGATGAAGATCCATCAGGCTATTGCCTCAGGGAGCTTTCCGAATTCCTCCTGGTTGGCTTCGGAGCTGGAAGTGAGTCGGAAGTCCATTATCCGGGATGTGGGATTCATGCGCGACCGGCTTCAATTGCCTATTGAGTATGATGCGCGCCGATATGGTTATTATTATACATCCGAGGTGACCGGGTTTCCCACACTGCAGATTTCCGAGGGGGAATTGTTTGCTTTGTTGGTGGCCGAGAAGGCGCTTCAGCAATACAAGGGGACACCATTTGAAAAGCCCTTATTGAAAACGCTGCAGAAGCTTGCCGATGCGCTGCCTGAAACTGTTTCGATGAATCTGAGTCATTGGGATGAATCCATTTCCTTCCGAACGACAGCTGAACCCATGGCGAAACTTGAAATCATGGATGAGTTGGCAAAGGCGGCGGCACAATGCCGATCCATACGAATTGAATATAAGAAGCCGGCGGCTTCACATGTGGAGAACCGGGAGGTGGACCCCTATCATCTGGCCAATGTGGATGGCGAATGGTTTTTATTCGGGTATTGCCATCTGCGCCGGGACATTCGGACATTCTCACCACAACGCATTCACAAACTGACATTATTGGACCGGCACTTTACCCGGCCGGAATTTGATGTTCACAAGCAGCTGGCCACGAGTTTTGGAGTGATGACGGGGGACAGGGAATTTGAGGTTGTCTGCAGATTCTCTGAGAAGATAGCGGACTTTATCCGGGAGAAGCGCTGGCATTCCACGCAGAAGCTCAAGGAGCTGCCCGGTGGTGGCATTGAGTTTTCTGTGCGGGTTTCCAATCTGATTGAGATCCGGTCATGGATATTGTCCTGGGGTGGGGAGGCTCAGGTCCTTCAACCGGAGGAGTTGGTGGATTCGATCCGGGTGGCCGCCCAGACCATACTGGGCCAGTCCCGCGGGAAAAGTGAACCGACTAGGAATACACACTGAGATGGCCGAGAGCCAGCAGTCCGTAGAAAGTATATTCAATATCGAGCAGGTCGTCGGCCCAATGCCCGTGAAAGGCCCCCTGATTTGTCCAGAGTGAATCGACGAAATCCAGGCATTTCTCGTGGATGGGGGTCAGGTCAAATTCCAGTCCTGCAAGGGCATGCAACGCGGTTGCGGTGGAGAGCAGATCCGGCATGGGAGCCAGCGGCATGGCTGAAAATCCCCCTTGTTCATGGAACTGGTTGATGAAAAATGCCGGCACTTCCGGATGAACTGGCACATTCAAATGGCGGAGGAGTGTGACGACCGCAGCCGATGAATTGGTGGCCCCGGCCCGAATGGAACGCTCGTTCGCCCATCCGCCATCGGGAGTCTCCAGAAACTTCAGACTGCGGGCCAATTCAAGTGGCCTGTCCAGGGGCTCACGCAGATTGAGATAGGCACTCAAGCCTAAAAAGCCACCATATGCAGTGCCATGTGGAGAATTTTTCACTGGATGGAATCCTCCATCGCCACTTCGGAATTTTTCCAGGTGTCCGATCATTTTTTCGCGTGCTGAAGAGCGGAAAAAGTCGTCATTCCCCAGCGCCGCATGGCAGTGCGTCAAGCAACACAGATGAACAAAATCCAATTCTGACCCATCACCAAACCGGCTCACATATTGGCTGATTCTCTCCTGGTCCCAGGGAGCCTGCAATGCGGTGAGGGCGTCGATTCCGAAGACGGTGTAATACAGGTCGCTTGCGGGCGACCTTCCATGGAATCCGCCGTCCTGGTTCTGGTGGCTGAGGATGAATTCGCGGACTAAACCGGTGGAATCCCCCAGCAATTTGCCCGCCAACCGGGCCACTTGAACCATTTCGAGACGGATGCTCATGTGGGAAATTGGGGGATCGGGATGGTGGTGCGGCTCTCAGAGTCCATATTTTTCGTAGGCGCCGAAATCGTGGAAGAAGAGTTTTTTCGCGATTTTGTAGGCGAAGGATTTTTCCGGTATTTCCTGTCCTTTCCGGTATTGGGAGGTTTTCGGGGTCATGGCATTGAGTTCTGCCATGGCGGATTTTCTGGCGGTTCCATCTTTGGCGGAGTGTCGAAGGATGACTTCTTTCAGGAGGTCCGGGCGCTCGAGGACAATACATCCACGTGTGGCCTTGGCCGCGGTCTGCCGGAAATCCCGGAGGTAGGCGGACGAGGTGAAGACTTCTTTCAGGGGTCTTGAGTCGCGGATATTATCCGTGGCGAATTGGACGATGGGGCAGGGTTCGATATCGCCCCACGGGCTGATGTGGTGGCTGATGCCTGTCGCGGCCGGGCACAGAGCCTGACCATTGTGGTCGTAGTAGGCATCGATAATGGCAATAGGTTTGCGGCATCTCATTTCCACCACAAATTCCCGGATTTGTTTTTGCTGGTCCGGTGTGAGGGCGAGTTCCGGTTTGGGGTCTGGTCCGACCGGGCGGTAGGTGTGGAACCAGCAATACATCACACCCATATCGATCAATCTATCCAGCCACTGCTCATTGAGCATTTCCCCGAAGTTATTCGCGCATAAACTGGTTGAGATACCCGTGAGCAATTTCTGTTTGAGGCAGTTTTCGACTCCCTGCATGGTTTTGGAAAGGACCTCCGATTTGCCCCTGCGGACATCGCTGGTCCACTGTGTGCCTTCAATGGAGATCAGCGGGGTGATATTGCCCAGCTGGCGCATTTGTCTGGCCTTGTCCTCGGTGATCAACTGGCCGTTGGTGAATATTTGAAAGTAGCAATTGGGATGTTCTGCGAGGATATCCAGGAGTTCTTTGTGCATGAAGGGTTCACCACCTAAAATACCGAAAAAGCTGTTGCCTGCCTCCTCCGCTTCCCGTATCAGCCGGTGCATGTTGTCCGCCGGAATTTTCTCCTGTTTCGCCGACACATCAACCCAGCACCCCTGACAGCGCAAATTGCAGCTGTTGAGCACAGAAATATATAAAAATGGCGGGAAGTACTCCCCCTTTTTCAGGCGGGATTTGAATCGTTGGACCGAGATGGCTCCCTTCAATCCAAAATTCACCAGAAATTTTGCCACCAGCCTCTTGTCGGTCTCGAGGACCACCCTTTTTGCCATTTTCAGGTACATAATGCGTTCGCTGCTGGAAATGGTTTGATTCCAGATTCCGCACAAGACTATGCCTGATCCCGGGCGGTCTCAAGTCCCGATGGCAACATAATCAGAGTGGCTCAGATTTCGATGGGATAGGTGAAGGTGGAAGTCAGGGGGATTCTGCGGCCTGTGGCGGCTGATTCGCGGGCGGCTGTCATGATTTCCAGGACATGGAGAGCATGTTGCGGGGTGACTGACAGGCGTTTGGCTGTTGAGAGTGATTCCGCGGCCAGGGCAGCCCCCTGCTGCCAAAGGTAACCCTGGGAATCGGTCGCAAATCTTTTCAATTCCGGATCATTGAATGTGGCCAGATCGACACCTGCCGGGGCCCAGTCATAGCCCACCAGCCCCATGTATCCGTGAGTCCCAACCACGTTGATCGTATGTCTCTGTTCGCGACTCCCGTCGTGGCCATGTGGATTGAAATAGTTGAACCCGGACTGGACGTGGGACAGGATTCCCTGTCCATGATCCATCAGCACCATGGCGTTATCCTCCTCCTCGACAGTGATCCGGCCTTTC
>JAJOIW010000017.1 GCA_021209225.1 Verrucomicrobiota bacterium | reverse complement strand
GTGTATTGATGGTTGGAGGGCGCATCACCGGTGAACCACTCAACCGCGAAGAGCTCCTCCTCTTTCATTCCCTGCTGGAAAACCTGGGACTTTACCTGCGGAGATCCAAATCTGAGGCGCTTTCCAGCCCGGTGACAGAAAAAGGCGCAGCAGCATCTGGGGGGCCCACAGACACCACGCAGCAGAACCAGCCCATATTCAATCTCCTGAAGGACTCCTACGAGGAAATGCCCACCGCATACTTGCTGGTCAGCCAGAATGATCAGCTGATCACTGCCAATAATGCCGGGAGACAGTTATTCAACCTGGTGAAAGAGAATGGGCACCCACTGACGACACATCAGCTTCCTACCGCACTGGGGCACAAGATCTCCTCGGTATTCAGCCAATCAGACGATGGATTGCCAATCATAGTGCGCCTTGAATCACCTGATTCACCCATTCTCCGCTGTCATGTATTTCCCCTGAAGCATTCCCGGTATCGGGACCTTCCGGTTGTCGGAGTCTTTGTTGAACAACTCAAAACAACACCTCCGCGCGAAACTAAATCGCCAAAGCCTGAGCCCGCATCTGATGACTCAACCGGGGTCCAGCCTCTAATAAAATCGGGAAAAATGGATCCCTCACCGATGGGGGCAGATTGGGAACGCACGGTCTATGACAAGCTGGCACGCCAGATTCATTACGCCCTGGTACCCTTGTCCACGCATGCCCATCTTCTGGATCATGGGCACTACGATGAAGATTTCCGCGACTCACTCAGTGAGGTACTCCACGCGGGAATTGGTCGTTTCTCCCGTTTCTCCCGCCAGCTTTCCTATATGGTTCGCCATCAGTACGACCTCAGTGAAAAAACTGAAATCAGGAAACTGGTCCAATCCGCATTTGATGAAGCCTTGGAATACCTGGAGGATCCCAAAGCAACATTTGAACTGCTCGACGAGGAGTCCCCAGCCATTGTCCGATGCGAGGAAGTGGCTATCAAGTTCGCCCTGGCAGAAGTTTTCCTGAACGCCTTGCAGGCAAACATTGGAAAACCTCAATTCCTTGTGAAATTCGCCAGAAAATCCGCAGCCAATGAACCCAAGGGCATCGAGATCATCGTTCGGGATATGGGGGATGGATTTGAACCGGAGGCCCTGGAAAAAGCCTTTGAACCATTCTTTTCAACCCGGCCAGCCGGATTGGGGCTGGGACTTTCTGTGGCTCGACGCATCCTGGAGGGGCATTTTGGCCATATCCACATCCGATCCACCCCAGCCCAAAACCAGCATGAAGTGGTGATATTCCTTCCCACTCTCTGAAGTGGTAACAAATTCTCATCGCGATCCTCAGCCGCTGAACTATAATCTGGCCAGTGATAATCATCCTCAGGCCATTGTTTATCCTGCGCCCGGGAAGCCACCCGCTGAATGTGGGTCCTCTGCATTTGCCTCACGAACACCCATGGGCCGTGTTTCCGGAATCTCAATCTGAATGAAATACCTGGAAGCTGATTCGATCCGAACTTTCAGATGGGAATGTTTCCGCTCCGCCGGTGCTGGAGCCATTGAAGCTGCCGGAATGACTGTCCTGCTCCTTATTGCCGTGAGGCATTTTGCGCTGGATGAAAGTTGGAAAAGCCTGGTCGCAACTGCCGGAAGTTCAGGACTTATCCTCAGCCCGCTGGTGGTTTACTGGGTGCAAAGCTCCGGAATGCTCGTTCGTCTGGCGGCTTCGCGGATCGCATTGGCCGGTGCATTTTTTTTCTTTTTAATGGTGCTCATCGAGAATGCCTGGGTGTTTTCTATATTGAGTGTTCTGGCCTTGACGTGTGCCTCCCTGAACATTCCATTGGTGAGTTCCTTTCACCAGAAATTCTTCCCCCCGACCCGCCGCGGATCCTTGTTTTCCAGGATTTTAATGATCCGGATTATTTCTGTGTCCCTGGTGAGTTGGGTTTCCGGCTGGGTAATGGGGATGGATTTTGCATTGTGGAAGTGGGTAGCCCTGTTTTTTGGCTTTTGCTTTCTGGGCATATCCCGGTGCTACCTCCAGTACCCAGTGCATCGCCTGGAACAGAATGATGTCCATTCACCGCTGTCCGGGTTGAGATGGGTGAGGCAGGATCGCCTGTTTTTCTGGACCCTTTCCGCATGGATGGTGATGGGATTCGGCAACCTGATGATGCTGCCACTGCGCATCGAATACCTTTCAGACTCCGATACCGGTGTCTGGCTCGAAGCCTATCAGGTTGCTCTTCTGACGGCTGTCGTTCCGGGTGTTGTCCGGTTGGCTTTCGTCCCAATCTGGGGGCGGATTTTTGATAACTTCAGCCTTTTCCGCATGCGCATTGTGCTCAATATGTTTTTCGCACTCAACGTCCTGATATTTTTTCATACTGTGAGTTTCTGGCAGTTGATTTTTGCCAGTGTGGTTTTTGGGATTGCCCATTCGGGCGGGGACGTGGCCTGGAATTTGTGGGTGACGCGATTGGCTCCTGTGGGCAGGGCGGCGGATTATATGGCGGTCCATACCTTCACCACGGGCCTGCGTGGATTCCTGGCACCGTTTGCCGGATTCGCTTTCCTCGAGGTGCTGACCTATTCCCAGTTGGCCTGGATCAGCGCATTTCTCATGGTCTCATCCGGCTTCTTCATTCTCAAACCGGCACTTGATAAGCGGGACATCCTGATCGAATCCGGGCGATCCGCGATTTAAAAATCTGAAACTTCTTGTCCGAAGCAACTGAGATTTTTATGATCCACTCCAATCCTTGAGATCTCGATGCGTTTGATCCACGTGTCTCAGGGTGCGGGAAGTCTCTGACAATATGACGACTGTAAATTCAAATCTTTTTTCATTGGAAGGCAAGGTGGCCCTGGTGACTGGAAGCACGACCGGTCTGGGTCGGGCCATGGCCTATGCATTGGGCCGGGCGGGTGCCCGGGTGGCGCTCAATTATGCCAATAACCAGGAGAGAGCCGACCAGACATTTGCTGATTTCCGATCCCAGGGGCTTGAAGGTGGACTCTTCCGCGCCAGTGTGATCAACGAACAGGAGGTCCGGAAAATGGTTCAGGATATTGAAATTCAACTGGGATCAGTGGATATCGTGGTTCTCAATGCAACACCCGATCAACCCCACCACCGCATCGAGGATTATTCCTGGGAATTCCATCAATCCATGCTGGATTTTTTTATCAAAAGCCCATTCCTCATCTCAAAAGCGGTCCTCCCCGCAATGAAAAAGAAAAAATGGGGCAGAATTATCAATATCGGATCGGAAGTCTTTCATCTGGGGGTCCCGGAATTCAGTGCCTACGTCGCAGCCAAGGGGGGCCAGAATGGCTGGACCCGCAGCATGGCCAGAGAGTTGGCTCCATACGGAATCAATGTGAACATGATTTCTCCCGGCTGGATCCCGGTGGAGCGGCATGCGACTGAACCGCAGGATTGGAAAGATGCCTATATCAAAACTGTGCCAGCCGGCCGGTGGGGCATTCCTTCCGATCTGGATGGGGCCGTCATTTTTCTCGCCTCAAATGCCTCCTCATTTGTCATTGGTCAGAACCTTCATGTGAATGGTGGCCTGACAGTAGCTTGATATTTTTAATAAGAAACCCCACTATCTCAATCCATGACTCCAAACAGATATCTCCACTGGTTCACTTGCCTCGCTGCAGTATTTCTTCTGAGTGGCTGCGGCGACGGGCCCGATGATGCGGCCAATCCTGCTTCCACGGACACATCCAGCCCGGAAAAAAAGGTCAAAATCGCCTACATCACCAATGGTGTCGATCCATTCTGGAATATCGCGGAGAATGGGGCACTCAAAGCTGCCAAGGAATTCAACGTCGAATGCGAGGTTTATATGCCTCCCAATGCCTCAATTCAGGAACAAAAACAGTATATGGAAACCAAGCTGATCACTGGAGTCGACGGCATTGCTCTCAGCCCGATCAAGCCGGAGGCCCAGAATACCTTTCTGAATGACATTGCCAAAAAAACCATGCTCTCCACCCATGATTCTGATGCACCTGACAGCGGACGCATGTTTTTTGTTGGCATGGATAACTATAAAGCCGGAAGAGCCGCGGGAAAATTAGTCAAAGAAGCCATTCCAGAGGGCGGGAAAATCATGATCTTCGTCGGAAGGATGGACCAGTTGAATGCGCGTCAAAGGCGCCAGGGCGTCATAGATGAAGTCCTGGGCCTCCCCATGCAGGATGGACTCAACCTCACCGTAAGTCCAGTGGACGAACCATTGAGCAATGACAAATTCATCTTCCTCGATACGCG
>JAJOIW010000189.1 GCA_021209225.1 Verrucomicrobiota bacterium | reverse complement strand
GTCGAGCTGGGGGTCCAGCGGAAGCGGGATCGATTTATTGACTGTGTGGAGGGTTAGTTGACTGTGTTCCGGGTGCAGGAGGATGGGTTCAAATTCCCCCTCTGGATTACTGGTGAAGAACTCAGTTGTATCCGGGAGGAGTGGATTTGTTGAACGGGATACATATTCGAGAGTCCACTGATGTTTGAGGTCTTCGATTTCCGGCTCAACCACAACCTGGATTTTTTGTCCGGCATGCTCCCGTAATGCCACCTCATCCTGATTTCGAACCGATGGAAGCAGACCCCCTGAATAAATTGAATCCTTATTATATGCTTTCAGGCTCCAACAGAACTTTTCAACCGGCAGGAGAATCTCAAATGCGCCGGGCACCCTACGCACTGGAGGGACCATGGACACCTCATGCGATCCATCTTTGAATAACTGCACATGATAAAGACTGGTATCCGGATCGGCAGAGTCCGGCAGGACAAACCGTGCCCAGATAAATCCACTTTTCATGTCCTGATATGACTCCGGTTTTGATCCCTTGCAGATGGGAGGTGGACAAGTGAATCGGACTCCTGGTTGGCCGGTCGACCCATTGGAGAAATTCTCAAAATCCTCCCAGAAAAAATACCCGGGCTGCGGCTGGTTCACGAGGTGATGCGGTCGCCACATCGTTTCACGTATGGTATCGATCCCGGGAGCCCATGAAAAAAGGATTAAATCATCCAGGTCACCCACAAATTGCTGATTATCCGGGTGGTCCTGAATCCCTAAAAATATTTTGGGCAATCCATCCCGGAAAACCTGGGCGAGCAATCCGCCAGCGAATGCTTGGGAATCGGAATAATCGCGCACATCGACTTCCAACCCATTGACAAAGACCAGATACCGGGAGCCATCCACCACCAGGGCAATGTGCATCCATTCATGGGAAAGCAGAGAATCCGGGTATGAGGAGGCAAGCAGCTGGGACTGATTATTCTGGCAGAAAAACTGGAATCCTGACCCGTACCACCCGCTGTTGAAGCCCATCATCGCCGGAGTCACCGGGTCATTCCTGATTAAAAACGGAGTTGAGGCCCGACCCAACAGTTCCCAACGCACCCAGAATGCTATTCCAAAGGATTCCCAAGCATCCAATTGCTCCAAAGTGAGTTCGGCGAAGTGGCCGTCTCCTGAGAAATGGGCGAAGTGGTTCTCGTCGATGACTGGAATGTGGGCTTTCGACGACAATGCATGTCCTTCAACCCCGAATAGCCCAATACTGAAAATTAGCCCCAGAGAGAAGAATTTACATGCCAGAGATCTGATTCCAACCGCTCTGTGATCCAGAGTTTTCATTCAATTCATTGCCCGAGAAAATCATGTAAAGTCAGTTCTATGTCGGAAACTTCGCGATGGGCTTAAGTATTTGGCCAGAATAAATTATGTGGGCCTGTGGAGAGTGGGACGGATGGGATCGAACAATCCACGGGCGGGTGGCCAGTGAATTCCAGGACTTCAGTCCTCCAGCCCTATGCGGAGATACTTCCAGGCGGGGTGAGTGGCATGACCCGAAACTCAATTCGTTTCTCCAGACGGACAGATTGGATGTGGTGGATTGAGTCAGGCAGATGAGGCGGCAAGACCCGGGAGGAGACCGGGTATTGCGGGTGGTGTCCGGGACACGATCGGATCCCCTATTGGAAAAATCAAAAAGGGATTCGAGGAATGGGCTGGGATTTACAGCACGAGTGGGGAAGTTATTTTCCAGAGATGCTTATCACTGCGGATATACAGTTGCCCGTCCAGGGCAGCTGGGGTGCATAAAATAGTTTCCTCGAGATTCAGGCTCCCAGTCACAATTCCCTCGTCCGCTTTCACTTCCACCAATTGCACCAACCATTCTCATTGACGAATAGAAGCTGGTTCCCAGCCACCAGCGGGGTGGCACTGAAGGGACCACTCAAACGCAGATCCCATTTCCTCTCCCCATCCGCCAGGCTGGCACAGGTCACAACTCCGGCATTGTTCACCGTGAATATGGAATCAGCGTTGACCACGGGGCTGGGAGTGGACGGACGCAGCCTGCGGGAATTCCAGAGGACCGCCCCAGGTTCGCCCGGGGCGCCCAATTGCAGGGCAGTAATGCCATTGGAAGGCACGTAAAGCACGCCCGCATGAGCCACACTGGACGGGATGGTGGATGCGCCATCGGAATATTTCCAGAGTTCCTGACCATTCCGTGGGCTGACAACAGAAATGCCTGCGCTGGATTGCAATGCGACAGCTGGAGCCCCATTCACCTCAACCGGGACTGGGGAAGTCCAGTTTGCAGCCTTCGGGCGATCAATCAGCCAAAGATTGCGTCCATTCTCGGGGTTGATTCCCGCGGAGAAGGATTGGCTGTCATTCTCGATCTGAACCACAACGACCCCATCGACGTATATCGGGGACGATGCCATTCCCAGACTGTTGCTGGCATTCGGATAGTCGAGAGTCAACCCGCGGAACCACTTCATTCGGCCGTCCAAATCAAAGCACACCAGGTCATTGGAGGAGAAGAGGGCAAAAATGCGCCCGTCGCCAATCACTGGAGTTGGCGCGGCCACCGCCGTTTTTTCATGACACATGGTGCGGCCGGTGGCCAGCAATCGCCGTTCCCATATCTTTTTCCCGGATCCACCATCATAACAAAGAATGTGAAGAATCTTTTGATCGGGTCCGCCGGATGCTGTGAGATAGACCCGCCCCTGATGCAGGACCGGGCTGCTCAGGCCTTCGCCGGGAAGGGAGATTTTCCACCGGATGGATTTCTCATCGCGGATATCCGACGGGAATCCTCCTTCGATTAATGTCGAACTGGCACCTGGCCCGCGGAACTGATCCCAGCCTTCCGCGGCATCCAGATCATTCCATGCCATCATGCCAATCAGGCTCATCAGGAGGGTGCTACAGGTCAGAATTCTGCTTTTCATGGCGTCTTTAAATTTTGAATTGAGTGTTGTGGCTGTTGGGATGGACTGGATCAGGGGTGGGGTTCGAGGATGGGCTGCCCGAGTCGATCGCAGATTCGGAATTGAAATTCCCATTCCCGCGTCCACGATTCGGTCTGCTCGTTCTGGCAGATTTTTATGAGGATGCGATTGGAACCCTTTCTGAGAGTGACAGGAAAGATGTATTGGTCGATTTGGGCGCCGCGGTGATATTCGTCGCGACCGAAGACGTATTCTCCATTGAACCAAATTTTCCAGGCGTTTTTGCATCCGAGGCGCAATTCGGCGGTTTGTTCCGTTGGGCTGATGAAATCCCGGTAGGCATAGGCGGTCGCGTCTTTAATGGCGGCTATGGCCTCATTGATGTCCACTTTGCCGTAGGAATCCCTGGTGACATAGGGTTCCCAGGAAACCTGCCCATTTTTGCCCGGCACAGCCAAGTCAGGCAGGATGGATTTTTCCGGAGGAAAGACCGCATCATACCCATCGCGATTGGAATTCTCAAATGGCCCGATGATGTTCCAATCGAGGATGAAACCAAACGCTTGAGCGATGGAAATGTCCTGTCCCAGTTGATTCAGTTCCCTCACGATGGTTTCGAGTTGATCGATGTCGCGGGCGGATCTCAGGGCGCGTTGATAGGTTTCAATGGCTGATTGGGTCTGGTTGTCCTGCTTGAATTGAGTTGCCTGATCCAGGATCCGGCCGACACTCAACCGCCTCAATGGAAGCGATGGATCATTGGAGAAGAGGCTGACGAGGGAGTCAGCCACCTCAGGTTTGAACCTTTCGATCACCTGATAGGCTTCATGGCGCGATGTGGCGGAAAGGGACTGGTCCGTGACCATCCTGATCAGGTTCAAAGCCGTCTGGTCGTCGAATGCCGAGGATTGAGAATCCATGACCGTTTGAATAGCCAGACGAATCCAGTTATTTCCTATCAGGGATCCATCCCTCAGCCCCTCAATCAGGGTCGGAATCGCCGGGATGGGCAGTGTGCTCAGATGGCCCCAGGATTCCATAGCCGCTTCATTTCCCTCCCCCTCAGGACCAATGGCATGAAGTGAGTCAATCCATGGCTGGACCTCCAACCCGTAAGCTTCGCGAGCCGGCAGTACCGATTGCAGAGCAATCAGTGAAATGGTGGCAATAAGAAATTTCATGCGCATGTGATCAGGATGTGGAAAAACTTTGTTAGATTTATGTCCCGACCCATGCGTCCTGTCAAGAATGCGGCTTCGATTTCAACAGATGCAGGGTGAATTGTCACACAAATGAAGCCTGAACGGAGAGAATCAGACCACTATGGAAGTGATTGAAGAATGCTGAAAAGAAAAAAAAGTTGGTTGTCCGACAAGGAT
>JAJOIW010000227.1 GCA_021209225.1 Verrucomicrobiota bacterium | reverse complement strand
CACAGGTAGAACCTGAAGTCTGTCCAGTTTCGAGATTTATTCATACTTTAATGTGAGATCAATTAAGAGTTAGTTGGCCTGCCTATTGGGCAAGCGGTAGAGAATGTGGGAGACCGTGTTTCGAACGCATTTTTTATATGTTACGATTGTGTAAACCCAAACAATCAAATCAGGGCACCCCAAACGCGTCCAACACTATGTCAATAGAATTAATGTTAAATTATTGTGAACTCAAGAATTTAATCAGTGGAAAATTCGAAGGAAGTTCCGGAATGTCTGAAATGAGCAAAGGAGAGCAAAAAAAAACATCTATGAAAGATGTTCTGTTCAAAAGGATCGGAATTGGGTGGACCAGTGCCTGGGGGGATTTATTTGTTCAATTGGATTGAGCGCATGAGTTTGCGGGAATCCTTGTCACCTTGTTCGGCGGCTTTGTTGATAAGGTCATTGACCGTGAGCAGAGCCCGGGATATCAGGACGCGGGAATCCTGTTTCAGGGAGGACTGCGCTGACAATTTATCCAGGGACTGATAGGCAGGGATATATTTTTTGCCTTCGTAGTTCTTGATGAACTCATCGACCACCGCCTGGGTTTCTGATGGGGCTGATGTGAAATGATCCCGGATGGTCGAAACCAAGGCGGACGGATCCAAAGGTTCAGGAGGTGGGGCAGATGCTTTGTCGCCGCAGGCGGAGAGAAGCAGGCATGTCAGAGCCGCGGTAAGGAGCAGGAAACGATTGGAGAATTTCATGATGATATTAAACCAGGAGGTGGAAGAGTGGGATGGGATCACCTTTCAGCGCCGGAGATTCCACGGAAGTAGCGGTAATCTGTGCCCCGATCCCAACCATTGAAGCGGAAATTCTCCACATGCCCGTCCAACATGAGTGAGAGATTCTGCTGGTTATGGCGGTACCATTCCCATTCCATTTTGTAGGGAGCATAGAGCCCGGCCAGGCTGAAGCGCCATTGTTCGAGGATGCTGTTACTTCCAGGAAAAAGGCCGGTGCTGTCCGCTTCTCCTTCCATTTTCTGTTCCGCCGCGTCCTGACAGAGAATGGTGCGGGCCGGGAGTTTGTAATTGCCCATTCTCGGAGCCTTGGAATTCTTCCTCATGAGGCTTTGGTTCCAGGTGAGGTAATCATTGAGTCCATAGGAGGAATCCAACCAGAATTCAGCGGGCCAGCGCAATCCGGTTTCCCGCCATTCATCCGTATGCTTTGAGGCTGGGCAGCGGAAGATGGCGCGTTGTTTTCCCACATAATTGAAGTAGGCCACGCCCCAGTAGGCCCTATCATGATCGACTGGCAGGATGGCCCGGCTGGTCGGGCTGATGGTCCATTGACCATGGTTCGGAAAGCCGAAATTCTGTCCATTGCCGAAGTGGTGAATCGAGTCGTTATTGTCCCCGACGTAGAGGGCGACAGCAGTGGCGACCTGTTTGAGATTGTTGGTGCACTTCGCCCGCTTGGCCGATTCTTTGGCGCGGGATAAGGCAGGAAGTATCATGCTCGCCAGGATGGCAATGATCGCGATCACCACAAGCAATTCGATCAGGGTGAAACCTGATCGACGGGAAGTGATTTGAGAGTAGTTAGGTGTGAATTTCATTATTTCAACTATCAGCAAGGAATTTATCGCGCCTCACAACCAACATGTAAAGAGGTGTGTGGATATGTCACCGGATTTTCACAGGCCGCTTCAGGGACCAGTTGGTTGTGGAATCAACGCTTTTGATTCGGGGCTCACCGCAAGATCAGACCAGCCTTTTTTCAAAGCGAGCTGAAGGGGTGTTCGCCCACTCTGGTTAGTAACGGTCATTGATGCTCCTTTCGCAACAAGAAAATCAACCATACCCCGGTGCTCGGCTAAAACAGCAAACATCAGAGGAGTCTCTCCATTCACATCCTGTTCATCAATGGGACATTGCTGCTGTATAAGATAAGCCACCATATTGGTTTCTCCAAGACCCGCTGCAATGTGAACCAGTGTCGACCCATCCCCACTCCGGATCAGTGGGCTCGCCCCCTGCTCCACCAGATATCGGACCACATCCATGTGGTTCCCGGAGACCGCATGAAACAGAATTTCGTTGCCAAACCGATCCTTGGAATCCACGTCCACCTTGTCCGTTTCTATGTATCGTTTGACCGCTTGCAAATCTCCCTCCCACGCCGCATCGTGCACCGACCTGCCCTCTTCACCACAACCGAAAAAGCAGACCCATGCCGACATGAATACAGTTCGGGTGATGCGATTCCCCAGACCGCTTGAGTGCATCCAATTCATCCTCATTTTCATGGCGGACATTGTGCCGGGCCCGGCCCTTTTGGCAATCCGATTCTCGCGGCGGAAGGTGCCCTGCCAGCAGGAATTAAGTGCCACTCCGATACACGTTAGGGCGTTTGATAATAAGGTGTTTGACATGGTCAAGAAAATTGATAATGTTCCGAGTCAATTTTAAGTGCCAACCTCCTCAGTTGGACTCTAGTAAGAACACACTATATGGCTAAAGCACCCAAGTACGTTTATACGTTCGGAAATAAAAAGGCTGATGGCAACGGGACGATGAAAGCCCTGTTGGGCGGTAAAGGGGCCAACCTCGCTGAGATGACCCGCATTGGATTACCTGTTCCCCCGGGATTCACGATCACCACGGAAGTCTGCACCTACTACTACAAGCACGGTCGCAAGTACCCCAGCGAGTTGTCCCCGCAGATGCGCGATGGGGTGAACAGGATGGAGAAAATTCTGGGCAAGAAATTTGGTGACAAGAAGAATCCCTTGTTGGTGGCGGTTCGTTCTGGAGCCAGGGATTCGATGCCTGGGATGATGGATACCATTCTGAATCTGGGATTGAATGATGCGACAGTGGAAGCCTTGTCAGCATACAGCAACAATCCCCGGTTTGCCTGGGACTGCTATCGCCGGTTCATCCAGATGTATGGCGATGTGGTTATGGGTGTTCAGAAAGCACCGGATGAGGATGAAGAGCCATTTGAACTGGAGATTCACCAATTGAAGCATGAACTCTTCCCAGGGGAGGAGGATGTGCTGGACACCCGCCTTGACGCTGAGGCGCTTCAGGAACTGGTCAAGCGCTTCAAGAAGCTGGTCAAAGACCGGACTGGAAAGAATTTTCCTGAGGATCCGTGGGAACAGCTTCAGGGAGCTGTGGGAGCTGTGTTCGGTTCCTGGAACAATGACCGCGCCAATGTTTATCGCCGCAAATATGGCATCCCGCATGAGTGGGGAACAGCGGTGAATGTGCAGGCCATGGTCTTTGGCAATACCGGTGAGGAATCAGGATCCGGAGTTGCCTTCACCCGCGACCCGGCCACCGGGGAAAAAGTATTCTATGGAGAGTTCCTGATGAACGCTCAAGGGGAGGATGTGGTGGCTGGAGTCCGCACCCCGAATCCGGTTGTTGAACTCAAAGCGTTGATGCCGGATGCCTTTCATGAACTGGTGGAGGTCTGCAAAACCTTGGAGGGACATTTCCGGGAAATGCAGGATTTTGAGTTCACTATCGAGAACCGGAAGGTCTTCATGTTGCAGACCCGCAATGGAAAACGCACCGGCCTGGCGGCCGTGCGCATTGCTTGTGAGATGGTGAAGGAGAATCTGATCACTTGGGAAGATGCCGTGGCTCGGGTGCCGGCGGATCAGTTGGATCAGGTTCTTGCCCCAGTATTTGATCGCAAATCTCTCAAAACTGCCGAAGTGATCGCTTCCGGGCTGCCGGCCGGCCCCGGGGCGGCAACAGGCAGAATATATTTCAATGCTGACCGTGCCGAGCTGGCCCAAAGCAAGGGAGAGAAGGTCCTGCTGGTCCGGGTTGAAACCTCGCCTGAAGATTTGCGGGGCATGATAGCTGCGGAAGGGATTCTCACCGCACGCGGAGGGGTCAGTTCGCATGCGGCTCTGGTGGCCCGCCAGATGGGTAAAGTCTGCATATGTGGAGCTTCGGCACTGCAGATCGATTATGCCAAGCGGGTTATGGCGGTAGGAAAGCACCGTTTCAAAGAAGGCGACTGGTTGTCGATTGATGGAACTTCAGGAAAAGTCTACGCGGACAAGATCCAGACAGCGGATTCTGAGGTTATCCAGGTATTGTTGGAGAAGAGCCTGAAGCCATCTGAGAGCCAGACCTTCGGATACTTCAGTCAATTGATGGGGTGGTGTAAGAAGGCGACCCGCATGTCCGTGCGCACCAATGCCGACTCTCCACAACAGGTGGCGAATGCCGTGGCCTTTGGGGCTGAAGGTATTGGGCTCTGCCGCACCGAACACATGTTCTTCGAGGGAACCCGGATTGATGCGGTGCGGGAGATGATCCTTGCTGAAAACGTGGAAGCGCGCAAAGTGGCTCTTCAGAAAATTCTTCCATATCAGCGTGAGGATTTCGCGGGTATATTCAGGGAACTCAAAGGGCTGCCAGCCACGATCCGTCTGCTGGATCCGCCACTGCATGAATTCCTCCCACATGAATCAAGCCTGATTCTTGGGCTTGCAGAAAGTCTGGGCGTCACCGCTGAGCAGATTAAGAAGAGAATTGATGAGCTGCATGAGTTTAACCCGATGTTAGGTCATCGCGGATGCCGACTCGGCAACGTCTACCCGGAAATCACCGAAATGCAGGCTCGAGCAATCTTCGAAGCGGCAGCTGAGGTGCAGAAAAAGGATAAGATCAAAGTCAAACCTGAAGTGATGGTGCCGCTGGTTGGATTTGCCAAAGAATTGGAACTCCAGGTTGAAATTATCCACCGCGTGGCAAGGGAGGTCGCCGCAGAAGAGAAGGTGAAATTCAATTATATGGTGGGAACCATGTTGGAAATTCCGCGTGCCGCACTTGTGGCGGATGAGATTGCCAAGACGGCGGAGTTCTTCAGTTTCGGCACCAACGACCTGACCCAGACAACACTCGGCATGAGCCGGGACGACTCAGGATCCTTTCTTCCTTACTACCAGGAGAATGAAATTGTCTCGAAAAATCCATTTGCTTCGATTGACCAGAATGGTGTGGGACAAATCATGCAGATCGGTGTGCAGAATGGGCGCAAGACCCGCGCGGATATCAAGCTTGGTATCTGCGGGGAACATGGGGGTGACCCATCCAGCGTTGAATTCTGCCATCGTATCGGCTTGGATTATGTCAGCTGCTCACCATTCCGGGTACCAATTGCCCGACTGGCAGCCGCTCAGGCGGCACTGGCTGACAAAGCCGGTGCACTTTCAACCCAAAAGGTTATGACAACAAAATCCACAACCCAAAAAGCTGCAGCCAAGAAAGCTGTGGTTAAAAAGGCCGTGGCCGAGAAGGCCGTGGCCAAAAAGGCGGTTGCCAAAAAAGCAGTTGCTAAAAAGGCAGCAGCTAAAAAGGCCGTTGCCAAAAAAGCAGTGGCAACGAAAACGGTAGCCAAAAAAGCAGTTGCTAAAAAGGCAACAACGACAAAGGTGGCGGTGAAAAAAGCTGCCAAAAAGAAATGAGGATCTGACTCGGCTTAAGTCGCCGGAAGGATTCTGATTGCCACCAAGATCATTCGATGATCCCTTATATGACCAGCCAGTAATGGCTGGTTTTTTTATGTGCCATCACCTGTGGGTGCGGCACAGGGTTGGAAAATCCTGGAGGAGATTCATGCTGAATACCACTCCTGACTGAGGTCCGTGAGAGAAATTCGGC
This sequence comes from Verrucomicrobiota bacterium, assembly GCA_021209225.1. Lineage (GTDB taxonomy): Bacteria > Verrucomicrobiota > Verrucomicrobiia > Limisphaerales > JAJOIW01 > JAJOIW01. The sequence goes on along the minus strand of JAJOIW010000227.1, from coordinate 17,282 downwards.
CACATCAGATGGGTGCAGATTCCGCAGACCGCAGGATAGCTGATTTGATGGGAAACTGGTCAGTCGAATGGGGCTTGAATGGTCAGCAGGAAATCCAGTTGAAGGGAATCGTTGGAAATGAGGAAACTGGAGGAAAAAAAGCCGGGGATGAATGAGGGAAAAAGTGCATATTGAGAGCCCCACCAATTACCGATATGAGAGGATAAAATGTGGTTATCTCAGACAGGTCAAAGTGCTCAATTACGGGACCAAGGCACAGTGACTGGGATTACAAGAGGATTGATGGTTAACGCAACGGGAAATATGCCGTTCCAAACGATCAATCCGTGTGTTACATTTTTGTAAAATCAGGGATCAATCAATTCACGGGGCGACCGGATAGACAGGTATTAGAAATGAACTGGAGAAATCTAGCAATTATGGTGATTTCCCTTGGAAGTTATGCGACATGTGTAGGGCAAGGGGAATCGAATGGGATTCTTCGTGAGGTATTCACTGACGTTCCCGGCTCGCTGGTGAGTGATTTACGTGCTGATGCGAGTTTTCCGGACAATCCGGACCTTCAGGAGATCTACACTCAGGGATTTGATTTACCAGTGGATATCGACGAAAATTACGGGACCCGGGTTCGGGGATATGTCGTTCCTTCAACCAGTGGAAGTTATGTCTTCGAGATAGCCGGGGATGATAACTGCGAACTCTACTTGAGTTCAAACGAATCCCCAACCAATGTCCGATTGATAGCCAATGTGCCGGGCTGGACCAGCCATCAGGAATGGGGAAAATATCCGGAACAGTCCTCCTCACCTGTGACTCTTCAGTCAGGTCGGAGATATTATATTGAAGCCCTCATGAAAGAACAGGGAGGGGGAGATTCACTGACGGTGCGATGGAGACTTCCCAACGGCACATTTGAGACGCCGATTCCCCACAGGTCCCTGGAACCCTACATTCCAGAACCCCCGTCCATCACCAGCCAACCCAAAACAGTCACTGTGACAGAGGGGAACTTCGCTGAATTCAGTATATCTGTCTCGCGGGCAAATCTCACATCCATCCAGTGGCGCCGCAACGATGAGGATATCCCCAACGCCAACCAGGAGACTCTGGTATTTGGGCCCGTAAAATCTCAAGACAACGGGAATCGGTTCCAGGCACGCGTGACAATTCCCGGAGGCCAGGTTCTGGAAAGCACGACAGCGACACTCAATGTGGCAGCGGATTCAACGCCACCCGCTTTTCTGGGTGCGGAGAATCTGGGCGACCCACAATCCGTGACACTCCGGTTCTCCGAGACGATTGATAAAGCTTCCGCAGAAAACCTGGCTCATTATTCGGTCAGTGAAGGAATGGATGTTCTGGATGTCCGACTCCTTGAGGATGGTCGAACTGTATTCCTTCAGGTTTCTCCCTTGAAGGCAGGGTTCACTTATTCGATAAGTGTGTCAGGCATTCGCGACACCAGCTCATTGGCCAACCAAATGGAGCCCACGTCCCGGAGTTTTGCCTATGATTATGTCCCGATAACCCGAGCCGAGCTGGCTCTTCCATTCGAGCCGATTGGTCCATCCTCCCGCATCAGTGGTCTGGTGATCAGCGAATTTTCCTACAACCCGCTTCCCGGCGACAATGGAGAAAACCTGGAATTCATCGAGATCTTCAATAGCGAGGAATGGGATTTGGAACTCAGCAGGCATCGAATTACCGGTGAAGCGGATTATGTTTTTGAGGCGGGAACCATTATTCCAGCCCGTGGCTACCTGGTGGTTGCGGCTGATCCGGATGCTCTCCGCTCAGAATATTCCATCACAAATGTTGTCGGTCCATGGACGGGAAATCTTGGGAACGGAGGGGGCAGAATACGACTCCGCGACCCGATCGGAGGTCTGCTGCAGGAGATCAGTTACACAGATCAATCTCCCTGGCCTTCGGCGGCAGATGGCACAGGCCATTCTCTGGTATTGGTCCGGCCAAGTTACGGGGAAAATAATCCCATCGCATGGGCTCCAAGCAATACAGCCGGGGGCAATCCTGGAAAGGCTGACACATTCACTCCCCATCCCCACAGCAATGTTGTCATCAATGAAATCTACGCCAACTCACCGGATCCGTTTCCTGACTTCATTGAGCTGTTCAATCTCTCGAATTCTGCAATAAGCCTGGATGGCTGCCATCTGACTGACGACCCGCAAGCCTTCAAGTATACTTTCCCGGCAAACACGATTCTTCCCGCCAAAGGTTATATAGTTGTGGATGAGAATGTGCTCGGATTCAACCTGAGTTCAGCTGGGGAGTCCCTCTTTTTATTCAATCCGGAAAAAACCCGGGTGATCGATGCTTTCCGCTTTGGTGGTCAACCTGAGAATGTCAGTTATGGACGCTACCCGGATGGATCGGATTACTGGACACAATTGCAGAACCCGACTCCGGAAGACCCGAATAAATCTCCAAGAATTGGTTCGATTGTCATTCATGAAATTATGTACAACCCCATCTCGGGATCCAATAATCATGAATATATAGAATTGTATAATCGATCATCCCAGCCTGTGGATATGACCGGATGGAAAATCCGGGGAGACGTCTCATATACATTTCCTCCCGCTTCGATTGTTCCTGGCCATGGATATGTGATTGCAGCGAATAATTCGGATGAATTGAAAACCATTTATCCGGATCTCAGCGATGCCAATACCTTTGGAAATTTCAGTGGATCCCTGTCGAATTCCAGAGGGCATATCCGATTGCTCCGCCCTGAACCGCAATCCGGAGGCAGTCCCATTGATGTATTGGAGGATGAGATTGAATTTATTGATGGGGGGCTTTGGGCCAATGAAGCCGACGGTGAGGGCAGCAGTCTGGAATTGATCCACCCGGATCTGGACAATAACAAACACGCGAACTGGGCTCCCAGCCGGGAATCTGACAAATCGGAATGGAAATCATACTCGTGGACCGGGCGGCTGGACAATGGCACAGGCACCCCCAATGAGCTTCAGATCATTCTTCTTGGAGCCGGGGAATGCCTGATCGATGATATCCAGGTGACTCAGGGAAACAATGTCAACCGGGTGGCGAATGGGACATTTGAAACCAACCTGAGCGGGTGGGTCATTCAGGGGAATCACATGGCCTCTGAACTGAGCGGAGTGGGAACTGGTTACCAGAGTTCCAGAGCGCTCCACCTGATTGCCAGCAGTGGCGGAGACAATGGGGCCAACCGGGTCGAATGTGATCTCACCCAGAATCTGATCGTCAATCAGAACGCGACAATCACAGCGCAGATAAAATGGCTCAAGGGCCAGCCGGATATTTTGTTCCGCACTTATGGGAATTTCGGTGAACTTGCCGCAAGAATGGACGTTCCACTGAATCTGGGCTCGCCGGGAACTGAAAACTCAGTGGGAGCAGCGAATGCACCTCCCAGCATTGAAAATGTCACCCATAATCCGATTGTTCCCCAGGCTGGACAGGAGGTCACGATACTGGCCCGGGTTACGATGATAATCAACTCAGCAAAGTTTTTCTGAACTACAGAATTCACCCATCGACCAATTCCATTGTGGTTCCCATGGAATACCGCGGGGCCGGGTACTTCACTGCGGGGATTCCTGGTCAGTCTGCCGGCCGCACAGTGGGATTCCGCATCGAAGCAGCTGATGCCCACTCGGGATCCTTGACTTCCAGCTTTCCCTCCTCAGACCTCCTCCATGAGGGAATCATACGTTTCGGAGACTCAACTCCCACGGGCACATTCGGGGTTTACCGGATCTGGATCGGCCCGGAAAATGTCCAGGAATGGAGAACCCGCGCCAAACTCAGCAATGAACTCATCCCTGTCACATTTGTATATGGCAATCATCGTGCGATCTATTCCGCCTCGGGCCGCTACCGGGGAAGTCCCTTCATACGTCCTGGATTTGGATCACCTCAGGACAGTGGGGCCACAGCGATGATTTATCGCTTCCCCTCCGACCAACCCTTTCTCGGAACCGACAAAGTGAACCTCGATGGTTTGGAACCCGGACGCGATGATACAAATCAACGGGAAAAAACTTCATTCTGGATTGGGGAGCAACTGGGCGTCCCCTACTCGTACCAACGTTATATCCGGCTTCTTGTCAACGGGACCCTTAAAAGCGATGTGTTCACCGATTCCATGCAACCGGATTCAGAATACATTGAAAGATGGTATCCTTCCGAAACTGAGGGCGATTTATTCAAGATTGATGACTGGTTTGAGTTCTCTGATGGCAATGACCCACGGATGTCCTTCAATCAGAACGCCCGACTGACTCCATATACAACCACTGGCGGACAACTCAAACCCACTGCCTACCGGTGGTGTGGGAAAAACGCCCCAATGGCGGGTTTGAGAACGATTACTCCAAACTCATGGAACTTGTCCAGGCACTCAACAGCTCGGCTTCAGCCTACACAGATGCGGTGGATCAGATCGTCGATGTCGATCAATGGATGCGGGTTTTCGCCACAAGACATATTGTGGGCGACTGGGATGGCTACGGATATAATCGTGGCAAAAACCAATCCGCTTACAAACCAGTCGATGGAAAATGGAAAATGCTCCTGTGGGATCTGGATTTTTCACTGGGTGGTGGCAGTGATGGCCCGACAACCAGCATGTACAACTGCGATGACCCCACCATCAGCCGAATGTACCAGCACCCTCCATTCCAGAGAGCCTATCTCAGAGCCTGGCAGGATGCTGTGGACGGCCCATTGAATCTTCCCGCCATTCGCCAACAAACCTCGAAAGTCCATGGTTCATTTGTCCGGAACGGCATCAATGCCGCCAACCCGGGGGCCATTGTTTCCTGGGTCACCTCCCGGCGCAACTACCTGGAGTCTGAACTGAATTCCTACGCCAAAGTTCTCACTGTCACATCCAATTCGGGTGCGGATTTCAGTTCAACATCCAATTTTGTGGCACTCCAGGGAACTGCCCCGGTCAAGATTAAAACCCTGCTGTTCAATGGTATTCCCATGCCAGTCGAATGGTCAGCGTCCGACCGATGGAGAACTTCGATACCCCTGGTTTCAGGTGCCAATCCGATAGTCATCACCGGTCTCGACTCTTATGGTAATCCCATTCCGGATTTGAGTGACACGGTGACAATCACCTACACTGGAACATCCGGCAACCCGGCTGACTTTCTCACCATCAATGAAATTCATTACAACCCATTGGAGCCTGATCTGGGCTTTGTCGAACTGCACAACCGTTCCACAACTCAGGCATTTATCCTGGATGGATTCCGATTTGATGGTCTGGGGTATACATTCCCGGCTGGCTCAACCATTCAACCTGGTGGATTCCTGGTACTGGCCTCCAACCCTGGTGTATTGAGCTCAAAAATGCCCAAGGGAATCACTGTTTTTGATCAGTTTCCAGGCAATCTGAGTAACCGGGGTGAAGTGCTGACCTTGATTCAATCCGACCCCATCAGCGGGTCAGACATTATCATAGATCAGGTAGAGTATTCGGATGCATTTCCCTGGCCTGCAGCGGCAGATGGCACAGGTCCATCACTCCAATTAATTGATCCATCATACGACAACCGCCGACCATCGCACTGGTTTGCGGCCGAGGGTCCATCCACTCCTGGCACAAACAAAGTCCTCATGGACTTCGAGCACCCATGGAAATATAACCAATCCGGAAACAATCTCGGGGTTACCTGGATTAATCCAGGGTACAATGACAACGCGTGGCCCCAGGGCAATGGCTTGCTGTATCTGGAGTCAGCCGCCCTCCCCGCAACCAAATCCACCCCATTAACAGGAGGCCCACTCACCTTCTATTTCAGAGCTTCCATGACATTGGACTCAGTCCCTTCCGGAGAGTTTATCCTCAATACGATCCTGGATGATGGAGCTGTCATTTACATTAATGGCACGGAAGCCTTACGACTGGGAATGCCCACAGGTGTCATCACGTCTGAGACAACAGCCCAGAGAACTGTTGGGGATGCGTCGATTGAGGGGCCATTCATCATCCCATCACGATTTTTTAAACAAGGAGCAAACTCCATTGCCGTTGAAGTGCATCAGGTCAATGCAACCAGCTCGGATGTGGTCTGGGGCATGAGACTCCAGAACCAGACCCTGCCTACACAATCCTTCAGCCCGGGGCAGCCCAACAGCGGAACACCCGGCCCAATGCCTCTCCCACCAGTCTGGATCAATGAAATATTTGTGGATACTGCCTCCACTCCAGATACATCGTGGGTGGAAATATACCATGCGGGAGAATCTCAGTTTAATCTGTCAGGATTTCACCTGTCCGATGATCCTGCCCAGCTCGATAAATGGGCCTTTCCGGAAGGTGCCATTCTGGGACCTATGGGCTTTGGAGTGGTCAATCTCAATCAGAATCCTCCACCCGTTGGACCTGGGCGGATCTGGAATGCGAATCTGTCCTTATCGAGTTCCCGACCACATCTGATTCTCTCCTATGTTCAATCTGAAGAACGTGTGATCGTCGATGCCATTCGACTGGAGAACATTCCAAATGCCAAATCCTATGGATGTTATCCGGACGGGAATCCCGTTCAAAGATTGGTCATGCTTTCATCCACATTCAATAGCCCGAATTCAATTGAGTCCTCAGAGATCCCGGTCTTCATCAGTGAATGGATGGCACTGAACAACTCCACAATTCAGGACCCTGCGGATGGTCAGTATGAGGACTGGTTCGAACTCGTGAATACAGGTTCCGAATCCATTGACCTGAGCGGTTTTCATCTGTCAGATGATCCGGCAAATCCACGCAAGTTTGCTATCCCGACAGGTGTCCGCATCCTGGCCGGTCAGGCACTGCTCATCTTCGCTGATTCACAACCAGAACAATTTGCAGCAGGTGGATTGGTCCATACTAATTTCCGTCTGGGAAGTACTAATGGTGAATCCATTGTTTTTGCGGATCCGTCCGGAAATATCCTGGATCTGGTGAATTTCCCGCCCATGGCGGCAGATGTCAGCATGGGCAGAACGGGAAATACTCAGGATTCCCCCATTGCTCAACTCCCAATACCCACACCCGGCACTCTCAACAACCCTGAGAATCCTGTCCCATCGCCAAGGATCCAAGTCTCCAAAGGTCTGACCCCGGATACCCTGACCCTCACTTGGGCATCCGTCCCATCGGTCAATTACCAATTGCTGGCATCATCACAAATCCTGAACCCATCATGGACTGCGGTGGAATCCATCAAAGCCTCCAGTGAGAGCACCTCTCTGACCGTGACCCCAACTGCTCAAATCCAGTTTTTCATTTTGAAAGTGACACCCTGATTTTTCCCGGCATAGTCCACTCATCCTGACTCCGGAAAATCCAGATCAACCTGATCTGGCTGAAGAGAGCTTGCGCTCAGACACAGGACATTCCGGGGAGATAACTCAGATGAGAAGGGAGTCCTCCAGCCGGAATAAAAACAGGCCCTCCACCCCGCGGCAAAAGTGGATCCCGTCAAATCGATGCCATCACTTTTTACCCACCTGGAATACGATGGCGGTCATGTCGTCAGATTGTGGTAATCTCTGACGATATACCGTCGCCGCTTGGATCAGACCGGCAAGCTTATCCGAGGCACTGCAGCCCGCTGCAAATTTCAACCAACCTCGTATGCGTTGATTTGAAAAAAAATTGCCCTCCCTCATTTTGAGTCTCCTCAATGCCATCAGAAAAAAGGATAACCCCATCGCCAGGCTTCATCTCAATAGGTTCGGAGTCGCAATAGGCAATCTCGGGACGAATTCCCAATGGACTTCCATTCAACTCCATTTCACGCTTCACGTTACCTTCAGAGTCGAATACGAATCCAGGCGGATGACCGGCATTGACATATGTGAATGTCTCATGGACCGGATTATACACCACAAGTAAAGCCGTGATATACCGCTCGAAATCCAAATCATCAGCCAAAACTTTATTTGCCTGATTGAGTATCTCAGCCGGAGAAGTATATTCCTTGGCAAGAAGACGAATATAAGCCCGGGTTTCTGCTGTCAGCATGGCTGGCCCGACTCCGTGACCAGTAACATCCGCAACAATAAATCCCCAACACCCACGCGGCATCAAGAGATAATCATAATAATCCCCCCCGGACATCTGAGCAGGAATTGTCATCCCGGCCACATCCAGACCAGGAATATCAGGAGGGCACTTTGGAAATAATCTCTGCTGAATTTCCCGCGCAACCCGAAATTGTTCCTCGTTCGAGCGAAGTTCTTTTTCCGCGCGTTTCCGGGCTGAGATATCCCGGATGATCGCTGCATAAAATGGCTTGCCGCCAATCTCAAAGCTGTTGAGAGAAATTTCTATTGCAATGAAAGTATGATCCTTACGCTGTGCAATGGTCTCGTGGGCAAGCCTGTCCACGGCTATATTGGGCAGGTGAATGATGTTGCCAAAATCACTGATGTCCACATCCTCCGGTATATGCGATGGCAATAAGATCGACATATTCAGTCCGACAATCGCCTCATGATCATATCCGAATACATTCTGAACAGCAGGATTCGCCAGCTGAATCACACTGTCACTATCCGTTAATAAAATGGCATCCATCGAATGCTCAAGTATCAACCTGGACAGTCGTTCGCTTCGCCGCAACGCTTCTTCCGAATCTCGCGCACTTTTTCTGTTCCGGGCTTCCCGGATTTCCCTTTCGACGGCGGGAACCAACCTGGCCAACTGACCTTTCATGAGGTAGTCATGAGCACCGGCCTTCATCGCCTCAACAGCTGTATCCTCCCCAATCCCACCGGATATGATGATGAACGGTATATCCTTCCCCACCTTTTGAAGCACACTCAGGGCGGCAGGAGCTTGAAAACCAGGCAAATTGTAGTCCGCCAGTATCACATCCCAGTCCTCACTCGAAACAGCATGAGAGAAGTCCTCAAGGGATTCAACCCGCAGAATATGTGGATCATACGATCCTTTCCGAAGTAAGCTCTCCAGCACTACAGCATCAAACTCAGAATCCTCAAGAATCAGTGTTTTTATCTGTCTGCTGTCCATGATTCCTGTCGTTACAATCTCTAAGCCGCAATGCCTGCAAGGAAATTTAATCAGTCCCGATTTTTGGTCCAACTGTCTTTTAATGCCACACTTCTGTTGAAGACTGGCTCCCCAGGTCTGGAAAGCCGAAGATCAGGCACGAAATAGCCAATTCTTTCAAATTGAAAGTACTGGCCAGGCAAGGCTTCCTTCAGCCCCCGCTCCGCCACCGCCGAGGTGATCGTATGCAGCGAATCGGGATTCAGATAATCCAGGAAGCTCTTTCCCTCCTCAGGTTCGTCGGGTTTCTCCACCAGGAAAAGGCGGTCAAATATCCTGATTGTGGGCTGAAAACCATGCCCGGCTGATACCCAGTGGATGGTTGCCTTGACTTTGCGATTCACAGTTCCGGTGCCACTCCGGGTATCCGGATCATAGGTGCATCTCAATTCGATAACCTCTCCAGAGGCTGGATCGGTGATGACATCATGACACTTGATGATGTATGCATACTTCAGCCTCACTTCTTCTCCGGGAGATAAACGAAAGAATTTTTTCGGTGGGTTCAGCATGAAGTCATCCTGCTCAATAAGTATCTCCCGACTGAATGGCACGAGCCGCTCACCGAGACCCGGATCTTCTGGATTACGGGCCGCAGGTAATTCCTCAACCTCCCCGGCCGGGTAGTTCGTAATCACGACCCGAAGCGGATGCATGACAACCATGGACCGGACAGCCCTCTGATTCAGATCCTGACGCAAACTATGTTCCAACAGGGAGATATCTGTAATTCCTTTGAATTTCGTGATTCCAATTGTGTCACAGAAATGCCGGATCGATTCTGGAGTATATCCACGACGACGCAGCCCGGAAATCGTCGGCATCCTCGGGTCATCCCATGATTCCACAAATCCTTCCTCAACCAGCTTTAATAACCGCCGCTTGCTCATGACCGTGTAACTGAGACTCAGCCTGGCAAACTCAATCTGCTGGGGCCGCGCCGGAGTTTGCAACTTCTCCAATACCCAGTCATATAGCGGACGGTGCACTTCAAATTCCAGAGTACATAGAGAATGGGTAATCTCCTCAATCGCATCAGACAGGCAATGGGTGAAATCATACATTGGATATATCTTCCAGTGATCTCCAGTGCGGTGATGGCTCGCGGTCTTAATACGGTAGATTGCCGGATCCCTGAGATGTATGTTGGGTGAACACATGTCTATCCTCGCCCGGAGCACCCGACTCCCTTCCGGATATTCGCCCGCCTTCATCTTCTCAAATTCACGCAGATTCTCCTCGATCGAGCGATGGCGGAATGGACTTTCTTTTCCAGGCCGTGATGGGACACCGCGATATTCAGCCCAATTTTCCTGAGGCACTTCACAGACATATGCATCCCCCTGGCGTATCAGTGTCACTGCCATGTCGTGGATCTGATCAAAGTAATCCGAGGCAAAGTATGTTGTTTCACCCCAATCAAATCCCAACCACCTCACATCATCCTGTATGGATTCAACATATTCCTGATCTTCGGCTGCCGGATTGGTATCATCAAATCTCAAATGACACTCCCCAGCATAATCCCGGGCAATTCCAAAATTCAGACAAATCGATTTCGCATGTCCAATGTGCAAATAGCCATTGGGTTCTGGTGGGAACCGGGTGATGACTCGTCCACCATGCAATCCCTGCGCAAGATCCTGATCAATTCGCTGACGAATAAAGTTCTTCGAAACAGTGGGCTGATCCACGCCTTCATTACTGGGTTTATATTCACTCATCGGGCACTCATTCGGTTTGCCTCAATCCAAATCATGTCTTCAAACAGATTCAAAGTGAGACATTTGATGGCTTGAAAATTTTCGGAAGTTGGAAATGACACTTCATTATGAGGTCAGGACAGATTCGGAATCTGCGACATTATCGGATGGTCCAGGATCCACCCATTTTCCATGCTGGCGTATGAGTCCCACCAGGCGGTCCACAGCCTCGCTTTCAGGAATATTGAATTCAACCGGGGTCTTGCCAACATAAAGATTGATCTTGCCTGGGGCCCCTCCGACGTAACCAAAGTCAGCGTCAGCCATTTCGCCAGGCCCATTCACGATACAGCCCATGATCGCTATCTTCACCCCTTTTAAATGCACAGTCCGCGCTTTGATGCGGGCTGTGACCTCCTGAAGATTGAATAAAGTGCGTCCACAGGACGGGCAGGCAACGTAGTCGGTCTTGAATGAACGGGAACCCGCGGCCTGCAATATATTGAAACCAAGTGTCAAGGATCGCCCGGCCCCCAACTCACCCCGAATCAGGATCGCATCCCCAATTCCATCACATATCAGACTCCCCAAATTGACGGCAGCCCGCAAAAGCGCAATCTCACTTGGCATCGGAGAATCCACTGGTTTCAAGGTGTCCTTCAACAGAATAGGATTGTGGTAATTTTTTTCCGCCATTTTGGACACCAGGAGGCGGAAGGCGGGAATGACCGGTAGATCAACCCCATCGGAAACACTGACCAATCCTGGACCGCCTACCACGAAATCTCCCCGGGGATCCACTTCGATCACTCCCATTTGCTCATAAATTCCTTCCGGACGGACATCCGCCCCAGGACGGATCCGTGGACTGACCTTGTCATATCCCGCCTCTGTCATTATCACGCGAATAGGTTGGTCTCCACCACATCGTATCGACTCCATCAGCTGAACTTCATCCGACTGACGACGATTGTACGCAAACGGATCCCAGCTCGGCGCAACACCACATGGCACGTCCACCACATTCACCAGATCCGGGATCTGGGCCAGTAAATCATTGCACACCCGGATCTCATTAGGTGAGTCCTCGGTCAACGAGACGCGGATCGTTTCTCCCAGGCCATCACAGAGAAGAGAACCAATTCCTATGGCACTTTTAATTCGACCATCCTCACCATCCCCAGCTTCCGTGACCCCAAGATGAATGGGATAATTCCAGTCGGGACCCAGTTCATTTAATCGTGCAACCAGAAGCCGATAACAGGCAATCATCACCTTCGGATTGCTGGACTTCATGGAAAATACAAAATTGTGAAAGTCGTTTTTACGCGCAATTCTGGCAAACTCGAGTGCACTCTCAACCATTCCCAGTGGGCTATCGCCGTATCTATTCATGATGCGATCGCTCAGTGATCCATGATTGGTTCCTATGCGGAGTGCCCGCCCAAGTTCTTTGCACAATAATACAAGCGGAGTGAATTCTTCCTCAATCCGGGTCAGCTCCTCGTCATATTCCTCATCCGTATATTCACGCGTGGCAAACTTCTTCTTGTCCGCGTAATTGCCGGGATTGACACGGATTTTCTCGACCCACTTCACAGCCTCCATCGCGGCGGACGGTAAAAAGTGAATATCTGCCACAATAGGAACCAGGCAGCCACGCCGCCTGAGCTCATCCACAATCTGTTCCAGGTTGGCAGCCGACTTCACGTTGGGTGCGGTGATACGCACAATCTGGCATCCAACCGCAACCAGTTCCAAAGTCTGCTCAACACAGGCAGCTGTGTCTTTAGTGTCAGATGTCAACATGGACTGGCGGACCACCGGGTGATCACCGCCTATGATCACTCCTCCATTCGACACATCCCCGACAGTTACCTCGCGCGTAAATCGCTTCTGGTAGCAATAAACCGATTCACAGTATTTCATATTATCAATGAATCATTCAGGCTTCCCGGATGGAACCCCTTCCCCACCCGAGACAGCCGATCCGTCAAATCGAATCTCGATGGGCGCTTTGGGCAAAGAAAAATCCTGAACATCGTAAAATGTGACGTAAATCATGAAACCGATTAAAGCCAACCCGCAGGCTCCTTGAATCTTCATGAGAATTCCTGGGTTTATAGGTTTCCGCAGCACCCCCTCAATGATTGCGAGGGTGATGTGCCCGCCATCCAGAACCGGAATCGGGAGCATATTCAGAATCGCCAGGTTCACGTTGAACACAACACTGAACCACAATGCCAGCCGCCAGCCATTGTCGCTTTCAAATAACATGTAATACATGCGCATGATGTTGGCTGGCCCGGAAAGGTGCTGGGGCTTGATATCCGAGTTCTTGCGGAACAAGGCACTGAGCGTATTCACCATGGTGCTGACGGCTGAACGCATCTGCTCAACTGGCCCGGGATGGGATAAGGACGAAACTCCCGATGGATCCCATTGAACTCCCAACATATAAGGAGGGTTTGCCTCCGGATGCTTCGATGGTTTCTCGGGAATCACTTCCAGGGACATTGCCGTGCCTCCCCTCCGGATATCCAAATGAATGGGTGCCCCACCTTTCACCCGGATCACATCACTGATGATGGCGGGATTGTATATCGTCTGGCCATCAATCTTGTCGATGATGTCATTGACCTGAATGCCAGCTTTTTCCGCTGGGCTCCCAGCCATGATCCCCCCCACAAATGCCGTCTGCAAAGGATAGACATTGATCTGCTTGAGGGATTGGCGTTGATAAAACTCGGTTTTTTCCCGCATCGCCTCAACTTGAAACTGCAGAATTTCCTCGCCGCGCTTGGCTTCAATGGAAAGGACATCATTGGTACTGGTGATAATTTGCCATTTGATGGATGTGGATCCTATGCCACTGAATTTTTCAACCGCCTGTCCATCTATACGGGTGATTTCGTCACCCGCCCGGAGTCCAGCTATGGCCGCCGGAGAATCAGGTGCAACATACCCAACAACGGTCGAAGTTTCTGACTGCTGAACTGGTCGACCCACAAAATAAATCACTACGGCAAAAACAACTGCCAATCCCATACTGAAAAGTGGCCCGGCAAAAGCCACTATTATCTTATCCATAACCGTAATCTCAGGAAGATTCTTGCGGTCAATCGTCACTTCCCCTTCCATAACCTCCATCGGAGCCATTTGGGGCAACGCCACAAATCCACCGGCAGGAATGGACCCCAGACTGTATTTCACTCCACCAAATTCCTTTTCCCAAAGGGGCTTTCCAAACCAGATCCCAAATCGCTCCACATGCAGTCCTCGCCATTTCGCCGCCAGAAAATGCCCTAACTCGTGAACAATTATGATAAAATTGAACAGAATCACTACCTCAAGGCAGATGAATAAAAATTTTAGTATCGTCATCGTGTCAGCTCTAACTCGGTTGTCTCTTACGAAACATTCACCTGAATGAACAGATTTGCAATAAATCCACACCAAGACAAGTGACAAGTGAATTCCCCGCCACAATTCTCAGGCTTCCCCCACAGCAAAACATTCCCATACCCGAACCTTCCAACATGTCAGATATTCCTTGGACGCAAAAGTGATCCTAAACCATCTCCATGGAGGATAGTCCAATCACCTCTCCCGGTCGACTCCATCCATCTGAACCTTTCTGAACCGGAAATAGCACCACATCCGCAACGAATCCGATGCGGATCCCAATTTCATTTCTCGAGGACACACAAAGACCCAGCCAGGTCACTGCAACTTTGTGATAGTGCCTCACCACCCCTGCCAGATTAAATCAAAAAACCCTCCATGAAGTATGGAAGGGATGATAGGAAGCAGAGTAATGCTCAGGTGTTTGAAATCCTACAGTCTCCGGATGCGGATATTTTTGAATTGAACCGGATCGCCATGGCCCGCAAATCCGAAATGTCCCGACCGGCGGTCTTTGCCCGGATGCGGACTACCGGCCATGAAATCGCTGACTTTTGCTAAATCCGTGTCGAGAATGGTTGTCCCATTCAACTCAACCTTGATGGTGGATCCCTTCACTGTGACTTGCTGGTAATTCCATGAACCAACCGGACGCAGAAATCCACGATGGGCAGCGGCCATTCCATAAGCAGACCCGTGATACTGACGCGCATCCAGTTGGGCATATTTTGCTGCGGAGTCATCAAGAACCTGCAATTCACACATCCCGGCGTACGCGGTATCTCCAGACCCAGGGTATCGGATGGCCAATCCGTTATTGCCACCCGGTGGTAACTTGAATTCAAACCGAACAACAAAATCTGTATATTCGCGCTCGGTGAAGATGGTTCCACCTTGGCCTGGTTTACAAACAATTGCCCCTTCACGAATCATGTAATTATCGATGGGTCCAGCCCACCCGCGGAAATCCCGACCATTGAAGACACTCTCAAACCCACTGTCATCTGTTGAGGAGAGAATCAGGTTGGCCTCCGCATGCGGAATTTCCCGTATGAAAATATTCTTCCAGCGGATTTCGCCCCCATGGGTCTGTAACTGGATCGGCCCTTTATTCCATAGAGGGGTGCTTCGATTCCAAAAATTCTCCATCGGTGCCTGGTCAACCACGAGATGATTGTTGAGATAAACCGTTGTGCGGTCACCTATCTGGAGAACGCGAAAGCGGTTCCACTCGCCAAACGGATTGTCCGCCAGAACAAGCGGATCTTTTCCGGGGGCTCCCGCACTGTTGTTCCATAGTCCGCCAGAACCTTTGTCGGCACCGATGTTCCACTTCCCACCCGATTCAGTGAAATCCCAAATCTGAATTTGAGGGTTCCCCCGCAGGTAAATTCCGCTGTCTGCTTTGGCCACCGTCTTGTAATCAATCCAGAATTCTATATCCCCATAATCCCGGTCTGTCGTGAGATACACCCCATCCCCGTCGTTAACCAATTCCCCGTTTTCGACACTCCAATGCCGTCGAACGTCCTCCATATCTTTGGCCTTTTTCTCTGCCCGCTCAGTTGGAGACATCTCCCACAATTTTCTGGGGTCAAAATGCCCCATCCCATGCCATCCAGACAAATCCCGGCCATTAAAAATCGCCTCAAAACCAGCCGGAGCTAGATTCTCCTGTCCCCTGCTTTCTAACAATCCAGCTGGAGCCAGGATGAAGCTTGCAACGAGCCCAATGCTCAGACATCCATTCTTCATTTCATTCGGGAAATTCATAGGAGTCTATTCTCCTATCACTCCGTCTTAATGCCAAGGGATTTATTTCCGCCTGCCCCATTTTCATCCTCCCCGATTCCTGTAATCCAGAAACCCCAACTGAAAAACCTCTTCAAATCGGAAGCTTCACCTGCCGCACTACGTAGGTGAGAACCAACATCAGACTCTGAAGAAAAACCGCCGACTGCCCACTCGGTATTTCCCAAACAACTGAAATAATCAACCCGATACTGGTCCCAACACCAGATAAAATCGGAGCTATCACAAACAATTCTTTCGTCTCATGACATATGTTGCGGGCACCAAGTGCCGGCAATACCATCGACCCAAAAGCAAATAAAACCCCAGCAGAATTCACCACCAATCCCGTCACCAATCCCGTAACGCCACTAATGATCCATGACCATAACAGTATATCCAGCCCAACTGCCGCAGCCATCACCGGATCAGTTAAATACAAGACGATTTCCTCAGATTTCCATATATAAATCCAGATACTCCCTATAACCAATATAACAAACAGAGCCAATTCCACTGGCCCAGCTCCAAGGACAGTGGACGATACGGAGGATTGAAGATCTCTTAAACCAGCAGGAAACTTTGACAGCAAAATCACCGATAAAGAACTCGTCAGTAAAAATACAAGCGCTGTGCGCTCATCCCGAAGGGATCTCATACTCCCATGCACCCCTCCACCGGCCAATAATGCTCCTGATACAGCAAAAACTATGGAAAAAACTGTGGTGAACCCACCACCAGACAATATCCCCAATGCCATCCCTAAAATGGATGCCTGGGATACAGCTGCCACAAAAAATATCTGACCACGCGTCACAATCATGCACCCCAAAAATGCCAATACCATCGACATCAGCACGGCCGCAATATATGTCTGCCAGAAATATTCCCAACTCTCAAAAAACAGACTCATAAAATTATCCCGGAATGGCCCTGAATCTCAGGTCGCTCGCGATGTGGCACCAGCGAATAACTCTGGGGTTTTCCTTCAATATCACATTGGATCGTTATCGGCAGGCCAAAAGTTTCACTCATGTTGTTATTGTTGATCACATCCTTCAATGTTCCGCTGATAATCCGCCCATTTCGAAATAATCCAGCGTGGGTTGAATGTTCAATGGCAGTCTGTAAATCGTGCGTCACATAAACGATGGTTATCCTATGCTCCTCACTCAATAATTTCATGGTTTGTAGCACACTTTCCGCGGCGGACATGTCAAGACCGGAAGTCGGCTCATCAACGATCAGCACCAGGGGATCTCTCACCAGTGCCCGGGGCGACCATGGCCCGCTGTCGT
>JAJOIW010000087.1 GCA_021209225.1 Verrucomicrobiota bacterium | reverse complement strand
AGACCTGGGCCCCAGGGCGGAACTGGTTTATCTCAATGCTGCCGCCGCCCTGCTTGTGGCCGATCGCGCCCGCTCGATTTCCGATGGCTGGGAAGCAGTCCGCCAGGCTATCCTCAGTGGGCAAACCGCCTCCTTCCTCGAAAAACTCCGATCATGGAAACCGGCCTGAAGCACCCATGAATTCGTTCAGATCATAGCGATCATTCTCCAGTGGCGCCCCGTCACTTTGAAATGGGGACATATTCAGCGACTTCAGGATGCCGCCCGCAAAATGCAAGGATCCAGCCGCCACAACGTTCTTCGTGAGGGACAATTCGATAATTGTCCGGGCCGGGTCATCGGATATGGAAATGTCCGCCGGGCATCCCGGCATGCCCAAAGCACATTCCATCACCTCATCGGGGTGGCACCCACGCTCAGAATGCACCGGGCAGAATACAAATCCATCGGCCAATGGAAATAGGGGTGCCAGCATCTTATCCATTGGACGATCGGATAACAGGCCGACCACAAATGTCCATCGCTGGCTGTCACTTCGACACGAATGCAAATACCGGACCAGGGCCTCGATTCCCTCAGGATTGTGGGCTCCATCCAATAAAAACTCCCGGCCATTGGGTAAAGCAATGGTCTGCAGTCTGGCTGGCCAGAATGTCCGGTCCACACCCGTCTCCAGATCCTTTTTTGATACCGGGAATTTGCTCTGGAGGATGTCGACTGATTTCAGTGCCAGGGCGAGATTGATGCGTTGGTGATGACCGGGCATTTTTGCCGGTTGAAGGTGCTGAGTCAGGGTCTGGATTTCCTCCTCATCCAGGAAATCAATAGTGGTGCCGACGTCCATGGCTTTGGATTCGAGGACATGTCGGACTTCCGGGCTGGCGGGCGCTGAAATAGCGGGCACACCCGCTTTGATGATTCCAGCTTTTTCACCGGCAATCTCAGGGAGTGTATTTCCCAGCCATTTCTGGTGATCCAGTCCAATGGACGTGATGATGGATGCCAGAGGAGTAATGATATTGGTGGCATCCAGCCTCCCTCCCAGTCCCGTTTCCATGATATTGATCCGGCATTGTCCGGTCTGAAAGGCATGCAGCGCCATGACGGTCGTCGCTTCGAAAAACGTGGGTTTTCTCTCAGCATAATCCGGATGACTCCAGTGGGTCTCAATGGCTTCAGCAATCATCCGGGTCCATTCAACGATTTTTCCCGACTGACAGGAACACCGGAAATACGGATTCTTTCATTGAAGTGGACGAGATGCGGCGAGGTGAAGAGGCCGGTTCTGTACCCGGCAGTTCGGTAAATGGATTCGAGAAAGGCGCAGACCTGAGCCTTTGCCATTGGTGCCAGCGACGTGAATAAATTGCTGATCCGTGCCCGGCAGTTTTCAGGGCCTGTGCCAATCGCCGGGTATTTTCCAGCCCCAGCTTCATTCCCGATAGTCGAAGGGCGTAAAGGTATTCCACGCACTCATCAATATTCTGCGGATGCTCATTCATATCATATCCTGTCGTCTCGATAGGTATCCATTCACTGAATCAATCATAATCCCTCAGTCCGTTCTCCTGATGATTCCAATCGGGAAATCAGATTTATCTCACTTGAAGTCGGCACCATCCAGGGTGAGGCGGGCGCCCGCATCCAATTGGATCCAGTCGGAGAATTGATTCTGGAAAGCCAGGCGTGTTTTCACGGGTCGGATGCCATGCATTGAGACGTTCTGGAGGGTGCCATTTTTCCAGGTGATACCCAGTTCAATGCCATTGGATAAGCGCAAGCCATGGATCGATCCGCCAGGCCATTTATCCGGAAGAACCGGCAGAATTTCAATCGACTCATCGGGTCCTATGTGAGCGAACATGCGGCAGACAACTCCATGAACCCCCGACAATACCTCCGTGGTGAGATGAGGATCCGGGGAAAGCAGATTTCCCCCGAAAAATTCCGGAGTGACAGAATTTTTCAGCATGGGCAGGACCTGATCGTTGAGTTTGAGAGTCGCGGCCTGAGCCGCTGACCACAGCTT
This sequence comes from Verrucomicrobiota bacterium, assembly GCA_021209225.1. Taxonomy (GTDB): domain Bacteria; phylum Verrucomicrobiota; class Verrucomicrobiia; order Limisphaerales; family JAJOIW01; genus JAJOIW01. The sequence goes on along the minus strand of JAJOIW010000087.1, from coordinate 2,306 downwards.
CCAGAGAACCGGCTGAGAATCCTTTGTCCATCGATCCATGGAATGCGAAAGATGGGTGCGGGCGGCTTGCGTCAGACTTTCCATTTGCACGTCTCCAGGAAAGACACCCCAGAAACCCGGAGCTGTCGGAACAAAATCCGGATCATCCAAAATCTGATGCACAGCGGACTCGGTCAATCTTTGCGCCCGCAGCAGGGCAGCAGAATCCGGACTCCCTTGCGTGCCATTTCCGGAGAGTTGATTTTTCAAACTCTGAAGGAGAATCTGAAGGTTCATCATTCGGGAGGAAATGGGATCCCAGTGCGTGTCCGGCCCAGCGGACAACCAGCCTTCATGCTGCCATTTTGTCTGACCCTCAGTGAAAAAAAAGTCCAGGAAAAACTGATTTGATGCCTGGGTGATATTGTGGGCCAGCTTGAAGTGATCGGGATTTCCTGTGATGAGGGCATTTTGCCGGATGAGATGTCCTGCCCAACCACCGCCCATAATCCACAGGGAGTTATTCAGGCCCAAATGCTTGAATCCGCTGTTCCATCGGTCGATTCCCGGGGCCAGAACCAGAGCCTGGTCATTTTGAGATCCCATTTGCCTTGCCAGGTCTTTGCCGGCCTCCAATGCCTGCCTGCACCAGTGAATGAATCCATCCATCGCCTCGGGAACGCCGCTGTTCTGCATGCAGGACAATTCGTGCAGCACACCAAAAAGCGATGGGTTTTCACCAGCATTCTGTCGCGGGTGGAATCCCCACACACCCCTTCCGTTCATGGGAATGGATGACCCCATGGATTGCGTCAACGCTGTATGCCGGGCAAATTGCACCAACTTTGGAAGAAACATCGTCGTGTTCTCTTCCTGAAACTGCCGGACCTCAGCCATGGGATCCATCGGACCCGGGTTTTTCCTCACATCCAATTCGAATTGAAAGCGGTCCATCATGGAACTGAATTTCGAATTGTGGTCCCGCTCCATCGATTCCCAGGATGTCTTCCGCATGCGCGCCAGTTGAGACTCATTCCAAGCGGCTGGATTCCGGGTCAAATGGTCCGATTCATCCAGCTCAGTGGAAGCTGAGATAAATAAAATAATCTCTGAAGCATCGACAAACTGGATTTCCTTGAATGTCACGATCATTCGCCCATCGCGGAGAATTCTGGGAAGAATCCTCACATCATACGATTGCCTGGATTCGTGGCGCTTTTTCCCGACCAGAGAAAAATAAGGATCCGCCCTTCCCTGTATGTAATAATAACCTTCTCCGGTGAACCCCACCTTCGCGCCCGTACTGCGCGACCGCAAGGTGACCGTCCCGTTCAATAACCTCGGTGTCTCTGAATGAATCCGAATCCCGAGCATCTGATGTTCCGGAGAATAAATAACTGTGCGTTCAAACCAGTTCTCCTCCGCCCGGATGATGGTTCTGGCTATTCCATTCCTCATATCGAGCTCTCTCAAAAACCCTCTGCCTTCCTTCATGATGGGAAAATCCAAGTACACGTCGGCCAATGAGAGAATGGTCGCTATGGTGGCGGAATCAGAATCAATGGTTTTCCTCGCCGCAGCCAGCGCCTCGTCCATCCTGCCTGCGGCCAGCCATCCGTTGATTTCCCCGGTCATTCCTGCATTCATCGGCGGACGCTGGAGAAATTCCATCGGCACCCCATTCCAAAGATCGCTATGAAATAATTCAATTCTTTCGGGTGAACGTGCTTCATAGGCGAGGGCTCCCAGTGTTCCGGTGCCAACCGGCCAGGCGAGGTTGCGGGTGGGGGCAGGGGACCGGGACCCCAGAATCCATTGGGACAGCGAGTGATCCTTCTGCAGCCCACTGGAGATCGGCTGGCATACCCCATGGGTCACCAGGCAGGCCATTCCCGCCAACAGTAACCACAGATTTCCACACAAACGGGTCCTCAGATGCTCCCGGCCCGCCCGGATACTCTCCGTTTCATGAATGGATTCATCAGATGGATTCATTTCACACAATCTTCAACCTCACGTAACCGGCTGCAAGAACTTTTACCAGCCACATGCTTCTGGAATAATCTGTGTGCTCGGGTATGATGCCTCTCAAATGACTGAGGTTTCTGATCCTTTCGACTCCATTGAAGACGTTCTCATCGACATTCGGGCCGGCAAAATGGTTGTTGTCGTCGATGACGAAGACCGGGAAAATGAGGGGGATCTCATTATGGCTGCCGAGAAAATATCCCCCGAATCCGTCAATTTCATGGCGCGCTTCGGCCGGGGACTCATCTGTGTGCCGGCCCGCCAGGACAGGCTTCGCCAGCTGGGAATTGAACGCATGG
>JAJOIW010000149.1 GCA_021209225.1 Verrucomicrobiota bacterium | reverse complement strand
GGGAAGCCCCAGTGCGCAGTCGTCGTTGCCATTGGACCCGCCCATCTGTGAGGCTGAGGCATCTCAGTGTCAAGTCGCCGGGGAAGTCCACTCTCCCGTCCACTCCATAGAGAAAACCATTTTGGATCAACGGCGTTGTGTAGTGGGAGGAGAGGGATGAAGTATTGGACCAGATCTCTTTCAGTTCATGGTTTTCCCATTTCACGACAAGGGTTCCTGTATCGTAGCTTGAACTGACGACGATCTGGTTTCCTGAAGTGATGGGGGAAGCCGCATTCACCGAGGCCCCTTGGGAGGATCTCCATTTGCGACGGAACAGCGTTTGGCCGTCAGAGGGATTGAGGCCATTCAATCCGAATCGATTAAAAATCACTGCCACAGGACTTCCATCCAAATCAGCAACCATTGGGGAAGCGTAGCCTGCTTCATCCTCAGTGGCGCGCCACATTTCCTTGCCATCGGCTTCCGATAAGGCAACAACTCCCGAATTTGATGTGCCGCCTATCACAAATATCACACGATCGCCGTAAGCTGCCGGAGAACTGGATAATCCAAAGAATCCTGGATTGGCAGAGTATTTTTTCCCTGCATTCACCGACCAGACTGGTTTCCCTGAATCGGCGCTCAGAGCATGAATTATCCCAGTCGGCGAAAAGGTGAACAGTTTCCCGCGGTGATAGAGTGGGGTAGCTCTGGGCCCATCATCAAATCCGAATGAGTCACGGTATTCTGTGGCATATGTGTATTTCCAGATTGGGGATCCATCTGAAGTATGAAGAGCCTCGATGACTTCCTGATCGCCCGTGCGATGATGGATGTAACAGACCCCGCCGATAGCGATCGGGCTGGCCCATCCACTGCCCAAATCTTTTTTCCAGAGTTTTCTGGGGCCCTGATTTGGCCATTCCAAAGCAACAGCTTCCGGCGTGCTGCCGTTACGGGCCGGGCCCAGGTGTTGGGGCCAGTCTCCTCCCTGGTTCCATCCGGTTCCCATCACATACATGATCAGTATCTGGAAACTCCTCTCCCGCCATCGACTCATTCTCATGAGCTGCAACTATCCCACCAGATCAATAAAAAAACAAGAAATGCAACGATCAATAAAACGGTGAGCAGGATCGCCAAAATAGCAAAAATCCTGGAATGCTTTGAGGATCGGGGTTTTTCCGGATAAAACTCATTCTCCAGGAAGGATTCATAATTGAAGTCGTCCTCATCGTACGGGATACCGAGGTTTTCATAGTGTGCGCGTTCACTCCAGCCGGTTTCCTCGCACGATCCGCACGACCGGCAGGATGTGGCTCCGGACGGGACTCGTTCCCCGCAGTTGGGACAGAAAGCCGGTTCTGATCCAATTCGTCGATTATCAGGCATATCTGAGGAAGAGTATGGCTTGAATTTTCAAAAGGATCCGCGGAGCCCCTCCTGTTTTTCCCAATGGGAAATGTCGACCGTCAGTGGATTGATGCTCCAGAATCCAGCCAGCATATATATTTTATCCAGGTTCAGAGTGAGATGATCCTGTGCGGAATTGTAGATGTGCTGGGATGTGGGTTCTGGTCCACATCCGTAATCGTAAAGGCGCATATGGAGTTCTTTTTCCCCACGGGTGACTGGGCCCTGGTTCCAGGACGCCTGGCCGTTCCAGCAGTAGGCCCTCTGAATTTCCCCACCGGATGCATGCAGCCAGCAATGATTCATAACCGCCGGATTCGCATGGAAAAACTGTATAGTTCCAAGTTTTTGGCTGAGTTGACGGAAATAGTGGAATGCCAGGCTGGGGTCGATTCCGAAGCGATTCAATCCTGCCCCAAAGATGAGGGTCCATCCGTCAATGGGTGGGGCGATAAACAGTTCTCTTTCTGAATCGGCCAACGAACAATAATCGGCATCCCATTGGCAGCGGGTCAGGTTTTTCAATCCCAGAGCCGTCTCAATATCCTGGGGTTGAGTGGAATGAACCGCGATCCAGGACCGGGGAGGAGTGAAAGCCAAGCTGTTCATCCTCTCTTCCACAGCAGGCACCGGGGATACCAGAGGCTTCTCCAGCTCATGGGGCAGGTCCACACCCATATCCAGCTCATCCGCTGCACTCGCTGCATTTTTTTTCTGTCGAATGACCTGCAGAGCCATCAGAAAAAAGATGCCACCCAGCGCCAGAATCTTGAGTAAAAGCACACCCAGCAGGATGGCCATAGCATCTTGTCCTGCTTCCATATCAGTTCCGTCTGCTCCGGAATTTGTGGCAAGGGCTGCCAATTGAATCCATTGATAGGCCATCCGCTCAAATTGTCCCCTGTATCCTACCAGCTTTCTGGCCGGGTGGAAAGCCTTTCCATTTTTCAAGCCCCCAATAATTTGCACGCAGCTCAAAGCTTTTCAAAATGGTAAGATTCAGTAGAATCCTCCCTGACCCGAAATATTTTATGAATAATCCATTTAAATTGGTGGGAGTGCTGGGGATCGTTGTGATTGTGGGATTGCTGGCGCTGCGTGGTGAGGTCGTCATGAAGACCGGTCAATCTGTTGTCTTTGTGGGGGATACATTTGCTGAAAGAGCCCAGGAATATGGGTATCTCGAAGCTGTTTTTTCCGCTTCCTTTCCCGGTGAGGATATTAAATTCCGCAATCTGGGATGGAGTGCCGACACCGTGCGTGGCTTGTCGCGGGCCGGATTTGATCACCTGCAGCCAGAACCCGGATGGATCCATCTTTTAAATTCCCTCAAAGATGCCGACCCGGATTGGGTCATCGTCGCCTATGGGATGGCGGAATCATTCGCCGGACCCGGCAATCTGGGAAGTTTTGAAGCAGGGTACCGGCGCCTGATTGCTGAAATAAAATCGATCAGCCCGGAAAAGCCCGTCCGTTTTATCCTGCTTTCTCCCATAGCTCACGAATTCCTGCCGGGTGAATTGCCGGACCCCGGAAGTCATAATCGCGATTTGAGGCTTTATGCGGATACCATCCGTTCGATTGCCGGGGACATAGCTGCGGACTATGTCGATCTCTATTCGTGGATGAGGCGGCAGACCGGCAGTGAAAAACTCACCGACAATGGCATCCATCTGAATGAGTTGGGCTACAAACGCGCTGCGCGGCACATTGGTCAATCATTGGGATTATCCGCCGCATCAGTTGCCATTCAAATTCCGTCCCCACAGGAGCCACAATCCCATGTCGTGCCTCTGGCTCCCATCATTATGGTTCGGGGAGGTGACGGTCTCGATCAGAATGAGTCCTATATTCTCCGGGTGAATGGGGAGCCTGTGCTGCAGGCCACCGGAGGCCAGTGGCAATCCGGTATGGCGGTTGAGTCTGGAGCACTGGCTGAAAAATCGGCTGAACTCGCCCGCTTGATCCAGCAGAAGAATCGCCTCTTCTTTTATCGCTGCGCCCGCAGAACAATACTTACCTCTTCCTTTTCAGAAAACATGAACAAGGACAGAATGCCCGGGAGATTCCCATGTTTGATCCGCTGATTGATGAGATGGAATCCAGGATACTTCAAGCCAAGCAACCGGTTGAAATTGAGATGGCATTCGAGCTGGCCGGTGCAGGATCGGCTGAGCGCATGAGCTCACCTGATCAACCCGCGGCGCAGGCAAATCGCAGTGTGATTCCCGGGTTTGAAAACCCCACTCAATCCGTCCCCGAGTTCAGCACGGATGCTGGGATCGAAATAAAACTTTTTGCGACCAACCCATTCCTGGCAAAGCCGATTCATATGAATTTCGACAGTCAGGGACGTCTGTGGGTCGCCAGCTCGGAAGTCTACCCGCAGATCGAACCGGGACAATCCGCCAATGATAAAATCATCGTCCTGGAAGATACGGACGGGGACGGTATTGCAGATGAGTCCCGTATATTTGCCGATGGTCTGCTGATTCCCACGGGAGTTGAGCCAGGTGATGGAGGGGTGTATGTCGGCCATTCCACAGAATTGATTCACCTCAAGGATACGGACGGGGATGGAATCGCGGACAGGAAGCGAATCATTCTCTCTGGATTTGGAACCGAGGACACACACCACATTCTGCATTCATTGCGTTGGGGGCCAGATGGGCTGCTCTACATGAACCAGTCCATTTATATTCACACTCACATGGAGACTCCGCACGGAGTGGTGCGCCTGAACAGCGGCGGTGTCATTCATCTTCGGCCATCCACGATGGAAGCCGGAGTTTATGTGAAAGGATTCTGCAATCCATGGGGTCACCACTTTGATCCCTTCGGGCAGAGTTTCATCACTGACGGAGCAGGATATCAGGGCATCAGTCTGGCCGTTCCCGGGGCGATGTATTTCACCTATGCCGGTGCCCCACGCCTGATGGATAGCATTTCTCCAGGAAGTTATCCTAAATTCTGTGGTCTTGAATTGATCCGGAGCCCTCATTTTCCGGCTGACTGGCAGGGCGATGCGATCACATGCGACTTCCGGGCACATAAGGTGGTTCGATTCGCGATGAATGAAAAAGACTCTGCGTATGTCACCACTCAAATGCCCGATGTCGTGGCAACCGGAGACGTCACCTTCCGGCCCATCGATGTCAAGCTGGGTCCAGACGGAGCTCTCTACATAGCCGATTGGTCCAACCCAATCATCCAGCATGGTGAAGTCGATTTCCGCGACCCTCGCCGGGACCATGTCAATGGCCGCATCTGGCGGGTCAGTTACAAAGGGAGCACACCCGCCCCGAAACAGGACCTTACCATTGAACCAAATAAAATCCTTCTGGACAATCTGCTCTCACCACTCGGGTTTCAGCGTGAAAAATCCCGCCGCGTGCTGACCGAGCGGGGGCAGGCAATCCTTCCCGACCTCGAGGATTGGGTCCGCACCCACCGCGATCATCCATCCAAATTGGAGGCTCTTTGGATCTACCAGAGCCTCAATCTGGTGGAACCCGGCATTTTAAGTGAATTGCTTCGATCTCCGGCACACAAGATCCGGGCAGCTGCGTTGCGGATTGTGGCTCACTGGAAGAGTCGACTCCCCATGGATTTTCCATGGCAAAGCGCATTGTCCGACGTGCATCCGCAGGTGCGCATGGAAGCTCTGAGAACCTTAGCTGCACAGCCAGTCTCCGCAGCGGATATGCAGAAGGCACTCTCTGTTCTGGATCATCCCATGGATCACCACCTGGAATACGCCTTATGGCTGACCATCAATGACCTCGATCATGTCTGGAGATCCGCTGTGCTTGAAAGCCGCATGGATCCCAACGCCATGGCTCCAGGTCGCCTGGCATATGTTCTTCAGGCCATACCCGCCAAAAGTGCCGGTGATGTCTTATCTCAAGTCCTGTCAGAAAACCAGTTCTCCCCTGAGGCATCTGGCCCCTGGGTGCAGATTATCGGTCAGGCTGGAACGATCCGCGAAATCGATCTCATCTATCAGAAGCTCACATCGGGATTTTTCAATACATCCGGCCAGGAGAGAGTTCTTCAAGCACTGAATCAGGCAGCGAGAGCCCGCCGGCTTGTTCCACGTGGTCCCTTGAGTGGATTGGGGGCTTTCCTTCAAAGCCAGAATCCTTCAGTCCGCCTGGCAGCGATTCCATTAGCTGGCGCCTGGAAGGATATCCGTGAAGCCTTCTCATCGCTGGCTCAAATCCCCTCCGACCAGACCCGAACCCAGTCCGAACGCACATCAGCAATCCAGGCTCTCAGAGAGATAGGCGGAGCAGGTGCTCTCAACGCGCTTAAATCCGCATCCCAGGGGGAACGCAATGCGGACCTCCCACTCCGGGTTGAAGCAACCCGTGCGCTCGCCACTCTGGATACGGAAGTCGCCTGGTCACAGGCTCTCCCCCTGTTTTCCGAATCGCTCGATGACAACCAGGCACTGGTTCTCTGGCGGGCATTGCTTCAACTCAAGGATGCGGGAACTCGCCTGGAGCCATGGGTTCGTGGTTCGACTCTGCCACCCAGAATTGCCGAGCTGGGGGTGCGGGCCGCTCAGGAAGGTGGACGGCAACTCCCTGGTCTCATCATCGCTCTGAATCAGGCCGGAAAATTGGAAAGTGCCACTCAGTTAAGTGCGGGCGACCTGGCGGACCTGGCCCGTCAAATCCTCCAGTCAGGTGACCCGCATCTGGGAGAAAGCGTCTATCGACGCACCGAATTGGGATGCCGTACCTGCCACGCCATTGGGGGTATCGGTGGAAAACTCGGCCCCGACATGACATCCATCGGAGCCAGCGCCCCCATGGATTACCTCATCGAATCACTCTACTTTCCAAACGCCAAAATCAAGGAGGGCTACCACGCTGTCAACATCGACACGATTGCTGAGCTGACCTATTCCGGCACTCTGGTCCGGGAGGACGCTGATCAGGTCTGGCTGCGCGATGCCGCTTCAAAAATCGTCCAGGTTCCCAAGGATGAAATTGTCTCCCGCACCATGGCGGATTATTCACTGATGCCATCCGGACTCCTGAATGGTCTGAGCGTGGTGGATAAGGTGAATTTGTTCGCCTTTTTATCTCAGCTCGGAAAATCCGGAGATTTTGATGCTTCGCGTGCGGACAAGGCCCGGCGTTGGTTCCTATACCCGGCAACAATTGACGCCGCGCAGTTTGGAGAAGACATCATCCTCAAAACCGATCTGGCAGACAATGCCAGCTGGCGAGGCGGGTGGAAGCCATTTGACACACTCGTCGGGGGTCGACTTCTCCAGTCCGATCTGAAGCAGCGACTTCAGGATGTTGCCAGCAGATTTCCCAATAAACTCTATGCGGGATGTCTGTTTCAGGTCGCCCAGGACGGGACATCTGAATTCAGTCTGCAGGGCTTTGATCATGCTGAATGCGCGGCATGGATCGATGGTCAGTCCGTCCCAATCAACCAGCAGAAACAATCTCTTGCAGCCCGGCTTGGCCCCGGGAAACACACCCTGATCCTGAGCCTGCCGGTCAAGGAACTGCCTGAATTCATTCAGGTCACCTGCCCGTCTGTGACATTTGTGGTTGAATGATCCCCAATCAAACCATGTCATGAGCCGCCCACCTGAATGAGCCTGCCCCCTCCCGGACAACCATCCAGTACCTGCCCGGAGGTGATCTCCTCCGGCCCTCACATAGCTGTGTGTGCCATGGCTGGCGGATTGGGGTGGGGCATACGTGGCCAATACGGCCATGAAACCGGGGCCATGATGGCGGCCCTCCTGGTTGCCATGACTCTGGGGCTGAGATTGATGTGCCAGGTGCCTCCCATGAAAGCCGTGCGGGCACTCGCCATGGCTGTCCTTGCCACGGGACTGGGCGGGACCATGACATATGGCCAGACTCCGGGACTCACCCAGGATGCGCCCCTCATCGGCCGCTGGGATGCCTGGGCCTGGGGAATGACTGGCGTATTCATCAAAGGCGGCCTGTGGATTGCCTTCTTCGGTCTCTTTCTGGGGATAGGATTGTCGCGGAAAATCTGGCTGACATCCGAATTGGCTGTTTTGGCGGTTCTCTCGGTTTTTGCCATGTTTCTCGGTGTGGCACTTCTGAATGAACCTTATAATCCGGCAGAAAAAATCCTCCCCCGCATTTACTTTTCAGATCATTGGATGTGGGAACCGGATGCGGAACTCAAACCCCGGCGCGAATCCTGGGGTGGCCTCCTCGCCATCCTGCTGCTTTGGATCACATATGCCCGCTTCGAAAAGAAGGATGGGTTCCCTATCCGATTGGCCCTTGCCGGCTTTATCTCCGGCGCACTCGGATTTTTTCTGGGCCAATGCCTCCAATCGATGAGCGCCTGGAACCCGCAACTCGCCACACCGTTTAATGTGGCGGTCAATTGGTGGAATGTCATGGAAACCACCTTCGGATTTGTCTGGGGCGGGGGAATGGCCTGGGCGCTCCACCGGTTCCGGAAATATTTCTCCCAACCGGTCACCCAATCTCTGACGACTTCTGAATTTCATCCATCTCTCCGGTTTGAAGTTTTCAGTCTGATCGCAGTCGGCTTGGCGATACTGGTCTGGAATTTTGGTTCATTTCATTATTTTGACAATTTTGCCGACCTCGCCTGGACGATGCTGATGATTCCACTCATCTGCATTTCTTCCGGGCGGATATGGCCAATCGTATTTCTGACCGTGCTCATTCTTTGTCCTATTGCGCTGAAAACATTCATGGAAATGTGTGTTCAGAACCATGAGCTGCCAATCTGGTCCGGAGTTTTATATTTCCTGATATTCCCATTGTCTCTGGTTCTCTGGCTGGCCCGTGCATTGTTGAATGACCGCCCAGAGAATCCATCCACCGTACCTGGGACCTTCATGTGGCTGCGATCCTGGGCTTTCGCCACCATCACTCTGGTATGGGTTTACCACGCCTTGAATTTTTTCCTGTTCCGCTACCCCTGGCCCTGGGCGCCCTGGACCTACCGCACCCCCAATGAAATGATCTTTCTGATTTTCTCCGCCGCCATCACCTGGGTTTGCTGGCGGGTCATTCAACGGTCGACTTTGCGGGGCATGCAGGATATACAATAACCAACCTACCCGGATTATGACAAGGCACCCAGTTCACCCAATGTATCCCTTGCCTCAGAGGAAGGATTTCCGTATCGGTATCATCGGCAGCGGATTCATCGTCAATGATTGCCATCTCGTCAGCTATCGAAAAGAAGGCTTGAATCCAGTCGCCATCGCATCCCGAAATCACCAGTCAGCTCAATCTGTCGCTTCCCGACACGGATTCCCCACGTGTATTCCAACGTGGATGAACTTTTGGACGATCCATCCATCGAGGTGCTTGATATCGCTGTGCCACCCGACGGTCAGTCAGAAATCATTTTCAAAGCCTGTGCTGCCCGCAAGGTCCGCGGCATTCTGGCTCAAAAACCCCTGGGTGTGAATTTCGCTGAAGCCCGGAATATCGTCAGAGCCTGTGAAAATGCGGGTATCGTCCTGGCTGTGAACCAGAATGGCCGGTATGATCCATCCATCCGCGCCCTGAAAATGGCTCTCGATCAAGGACTGCTTGGGGACCCCATTCTCGCCACAATCGATATGCGGGGCATCCCTCACTGGATGCCCTGGCAAGCCAGGTTGGGGTGGGTCACTCTGCGTATCATGTCGATTCACCACATCGACGCTTTCCGATACTGGTTTGGAAATCCCGAGAGAATATATGCTTCTGTGCGGTCCGATCCCAGAACCCGGTTTCCTCATGAGGATGGAATATGTGTTTATATACTTGAGTATGCCAGTGGGCTGCGGTGTGTGGCCATCGACGATACCTGGACTGGTCCTGCACGTGAAGGTGGTCCTGCGGACATCAGAATTCAGTGGCGTGTGGAAGGTCTCAGCGGTACGGCAATGGGGGATATTGGCTGGTGTCGCGATCCATACACCACACCCTCGACAATGAAGCTGGGATGCCTGGGGGATTCCCAGTTCACCGATTATTCCTGGGAGCGGAGCTGGTTTCCGGACGCTTTTGGTGGCACCATGGCTCAACTTCTGGTCGCTCTCGAAAATGAAACCGAACCTGAAATTTCCGGTCGCGATAATCTGTATACAATGGCTTTGGTGGATGCCGCCTACCGGTCGGCCTCCCTTCATCGCGCTGTCACTTTACAAGAAATTATGAATCCACAGTAAATAGGTGCATTTCAATATTTAATCGGCTCACATATCAATTCATCACATTCTTAATATCATTATGAAACTTGGAATTATTAACAGTGCCTTTCATCAGGTTGGCATGGATACCCGAACCGGATTGGAACATATCTCACGGATTGGATTTGATTGCGTGGATATATTCACGGAAGCCTGGGGGATCGAGACAGCAGAAATAAAATTAGTGGCTGAAACCAGTGCCAGACTGGAATTGCCAATCATCTCGTTACCCGTCGTGGCTGTGGGGCTGATAGATTTTAACAAACCTGTCAGAGATTTTCATATCCAGCGCTGTCAGAAATTCATTGATCTGGCCGCCACCTGGGGAGCTCACAATATCCTGCTCGTGCTGGGCGAATATATCTGGCAGAAAGAAGTCATCCCAGCTCAGGAACAGTGGCAGTACGGCATCGAAACATGCCGCATCCTGGGCGAATATGCGGATTCCAGAAATGTTGATATTGCCTTGGAGCTGGAACCCTTCCGTCTGAGCCTTTTGAACAATGTCGATTCCATGGTGCGTTTCATAGATGAATGCAATCACTCCCGGGTCCGGGCGAATATCGATGTGAGCCATCTTGTGTTATCCGACACGACCCCATTGGAGCTGGCCCACCTCAAAGGCAAAGCGATCCATGTGCATATCAGTGATTGTGATGGCAAAGTTCACGGTGACCTGCCGCCCGGTCGAGGCGTAGTCAAATTCCACCCCTACCTGCAGGCTATCAAAGAATTAAATATAGATGGAACGGTTGCTATCGAATTGGAATATTCCCCGGATCCCACAAAAATTGTTGAATGGGTCGAGGAGGCATACCAATCCACAGCTCGACTCATGGACCTGGTCGGTCTCCGGCCTCTTCAAGCATCCTAGTCCTGGCGGATATGTCACCGGGATCCCCGGCAGATCCCTGGTGCCTGAAACCTGGTTATCCCCTGAAAATTCAGCCCTATCCGCATGATGTGGTTGGTTGTCATTCTTGCCTTTTATGCCTGGGTGGTGAGCTGTGTCAGCATCGCAGGATCTGAGTCAGCGATGCTGGATGGTCTTGGGATGTGGGAAACCACTGTTATCGCGACCATCGGTGAGCCAGTGCCCGGGGCTGATGGGCATTCTCCCACTCCATACTGGATGCCAGGGTTTCCGGACGGCATGGCCATGCATCGAATCGACGACCAGACCGTTCGGCTTTTTCTCAATCATGAACTGCCCCCGGAAGCCGGGAATACCTATTCTTTGAAAAATGCCGCTGGCGGTTTATTTTCTGTCCGTGGTTCACGCATCAGCATCCTGGATTTTGATATCTCATCGCGGTCCCTCCTGCGTGGTGACGTGGCCTACGACAAAGTCTATAACCGCCATGGACAACTGGTTGAAAATGCCCAGATGTTCGGCGATGCAGTGCATAGTTATGGAGGATTGGCCAAATTATGTTCATCGAACCTGCTCATTCCTGGAACCAATCGTTCCGGATCCGGCCCAGTGGAACCCGTTTATTTGACTGGTGAGGAATGGCCATACGGAATCGGTGGCACATTTTACGCGCTCTTTCCTGACGAGCGCATCATGTGGCCACTTCCAGAACTCGGATATGGGAGTTGGGAGAATGCGGCGTGTGTGGATACGGGCGAGTCGGAACACACCGCTTTGTTGCTCGCGGATGATTTTCACCAGGCTCCCCTCTACTTGTTCATAGGTAAAAAAAATCCCAATGGAAACCGGTTGGAAAAAAATGGATTATCAAACGGGAACTTATACGTTTTCAGACCTGACAGTCAGGTCCGGACACCCATGGATTTCCATGGATCCGGGGCCACTTTGACAGGGCATTGGCATCTTCTTCCAGTGCGTTCATCAACTCCATCGGACAACTCCATTGAGACCGATGCTTTGGGATATTTTTCGGCACGCACATTGAGGGCCATGGCGTCGAACGCAGGTGCGTTCCGGTTCTCCAGACCGGAGGATATTGATACAAATCCCATGAATCCAACCCAGGCAGTATTCGCCTCAACCGGAGCTGGACATCTCTTTCCTCAGGATAATTGGGGAACAATCCATCTGCTTCAAACCCATTTCCGTTTCGATCCCATCTCAGGCATCATGGACCCTCAATTCTCACCTATTTCCGTGACGATCGTATACGATGGCGATTCCCGCGATCGGGATCTGGGCATACGCAGCCCGGATAATGTCGAGTGGTCCCCTTCGGGAAGAATTTTTGTCCAGGAGGACCATGCTTCCTATCTGGAACCTTTTGCTGGCCTGAGCGCCATTGAAGCATCGATCTGGTCCATGGACTCCGATGGGGGGCGTCGGCGGCGGGTCGCCACCATCAACCGCTTTCCAAGTAAGGGGACCACGGACATTCATTCGCACATTCCCGGCGCATGGGAATCATCAGGTGTTCTGGATGTGTCATATGAATTTGGTTATCCACATGGCACCTTACTGGTTGTGAATGTTCAGGCCCATGGGATCCACGATGGCACTATTCAATCTCAACAACTCTATGAGGGGGGACAACTCCTCTGGCTCGAAAATACAATCCTCACTGGCCGTGCCGGCTTTGACCCGATACGCCAATTCGGCAATCCATTGGAACAAGACATTTCTCCAGCCCAATCGATTGACCAGATATTGGATCCGGATCTGGGACCCTTTCCTTATGGTGTCGCCTCAGGTGATCCGTCGTCTGGGGACATTGTCTTCTGGACACATTATCGCAGTCCTGACCAGACATCCGGGACGGCATCAATTTGCCTGGAAATATCTGATAGTCCGCAGATGGACCCGATTCTCTCATCGACGTGGCACCAAACGGACTCCGCCAAGGGATGGGCCATTCAGGTTCCTTTATCCACTCCCGGATTTCCAGCATTCTCAGGACATGTTTTCTTCCGATTCCATGATGGACACCACTTCTCTGTTCCTGGGCGCACGTGGATTCCTTCAGCGAAATCCGGGCCTCCCCTGGAGCTGGTTTTTGCCTCTTGTGCTCATTATGAGAAAAGGAATTTTGATTTATTTTCCGGGATTGGACGGCTGACTGGAGTTCATGCTGTGGTATTTCTGGGGGATTTTATTTATGAATCTGCGGCGCAGAACCCGGATGGCCCGTGGGATGTGGCGGAAAAAGTGTTTTTACCCCGGCACAAAGCAGTGACTCTGGATGATTACCGGATGCGATATGCTCAGGCGGTGAGTGATCCCCAGCTTCTGATTGCCCGGGTGACTCATCCCTTCATTCATGTCTGGGATGATCATGAAATTGCCGATGGAACCTGGAGGAATGGAGCGCTGACTCACAAT
Source organism: Verrucomicrobiota bacterium (assembly GCA_021209225.1). Lineage (GTDB taxonomy): Bacteria > Verrucomicrobiota > Verrucomicrobiia > Limisphaerales > JAJOIW01 > JAJOIW01. Next base: position 10,271 of record JAJOIW010000149.1, on the reverse strand, counting down.
CCCTCGACCGATGGAAGCTTTGATGACCGCCGGGCAGCCGCTCTCAAGGCCTTTCACGAATGGTGTCCGAATTCCCGATCGAATGCTGAGCCATACAAAATTTTCCATTTTCCGGGTGCAGCTGATCTTTTTGCCCTCGAAACCCGATTGGTTGGTCGTGATCCCATTCTTCTCGATTCCCTGGATCCTGCTCTCCAGTCCACCGATCGCTCCATGCTCGGATCAATCCAATTGGACTGGTTGAAATCCGGACTTGAAAACTCGGTTACTCCATGGCGGCTGCTTGCCAATCAGGTGCTTTTTTCTGAGCTGAATTTCTGGTGGGCTGCCCCGGCATTGGGCATGACGCCTGCGGCGCTGCAGAATTCCCTCCTGGATACCTGGAGCGGATACCCGGCGGAAAGGTCCAGACTCATCCAAATATTAAATTCTCAGAAAAAAAAGAATACAGTCATTTTTACCGGGGATTCGCATTCATCCTGGGCATTTGAAGTTGTCGACCAGGTGGATACCATCAATCCAGAGTCCACTCTTCTTCAAAGATACAATCCAGCCACAGGCATCGGCAGCTCCGCTGTCGAATTCGGTGTGCCTTCCATCACTTCAGATAACTGGGATGAATTCTTCATTCATCAGGGCCATTCACATATGAATGCCAGAGAAATTGTGGGCTTCCTCCACCAATATATCAATCAGCCCATTTCAATACTCAGTCAGTTAAACCCCAATCCACATCTGAAATATGTCGATCTCATGTCTCATGGGTTTGTGCATGCTCTGGTCCAACCCGATAAACTTGTGGCCACCTATTTCTATTCGATCGAATCCGTCCACCTCATTCGATATTATTCCTGCTGCATCCCTGGCATTGGATGGGATTCGTCCATCCATCCAATCTGGTTCTCCGGTCCTGTCGTTTGATCAATATTTTCAACTTTATGCAGAATCATCAGTTTTATCCGGATCCATTTCCCGATCCAATGATGAGGATGGGGATCATTTAAATAACTATTGCGAATACCTGCTGGGTACGAACCCGTTCCGGGCCAATACATACAGCCAGCATGTCTCCGTCCAATTCGATCCCATTTCCCGATCCCTCATTTATAATGTCCTGATAAATCGCTTTATTGAAAATCCCCGTTTCTTATTTATCGCATTGACTTCCTCCTCCCTCCCGGGTCCGTGGAGCACAGGTGATCTTCCAGCAGCGGAAGTGAGGGAATTGCCAGGTTTGTCCAGGCATCTCCAATTCACTTATCAAATTCCCATCCAGAATCATTCCGAACAATTCTATAAGTTCATACCCAATCCTGACCGCTGATTGGCAAAGTATATACAAACAATCTCCGGATAGATCTCAGAACCTGCTCTCGCAATGTGACAAATGGATGCGGTTTTGTTTCAATTGCGTGAAGAACGTTACGAAAGACTTTTGCAGGTTAATTTTGTGAGACTTCATCTGAATTCAATTCCACTCAAGTCCCTGGTGCGCTAATAGATGCATTGTTTTCATATTCACTATTATGATGAAATTAGCCAATACAATTTCTCAATGGGTGGTTCTAGGGGCAATGATCGGTACACTGATTCACAATTCAGTCATTGCTCAAAACCAGCCAGAGACATACGAGCTTCAAAAGAGGGTCATCACCACCCTCAATGGAGTCACAATTTATAATGGAGGCTTCGGATCCGGCATGGCCCGATCCAAGCAGGATCCCAGTTTATTTTATTTCATGACCGACCGGGGGCCGAACTTTGATGGTCAACCAGGCGAGAAGGTTTTCCCGGTTCCCACATTTTCCCCAGCCATTGCCATTTACCAATGGACCGGATCAGAACTCATTTTCAAGAGTCGTTTGAATTTACGCGATGAGAATAACCGGCTGCTTACTGGCCTTCCCAATCCAGTGGGTGTTGGAGGTACGGGTGAAATACCTGTGTTTATTGACTCCTCACCTCTGCCACTCGATCCCAAAGGAATTGATCCAGAGGGAATCACACTCATGGCGGACAATTCTTTCTGGGTGGCTGATGAATATGGACCGCACTTGGTGCATTTTGATCTTTTTGGAAAAACCATCGAACGCATCAACCCATTTGGTAATGGGCCAGGTGGCCGCAAACTTCCAATGGTCCTGGCTCATCGCCGGGCCAATCGTGGGATGAGGGATTGACGTCCACTCCAGATGGTGCATTCCTCGTCGGAATCATGCAGAGTTCCCTCGACAACCCCCCCTCGGACCGGGCTGCCATCCGCCGGAATTCCGCCACAACCCGAATCGTCCTCTTCCATATTGAAACCGGTGCCACCCAGCAGTACCTCTATATGCAGGAAGCCCCAGCTCTCTCCAACAGCGAAATCCGTGCTCTCTCCAACCATGAATTCATCGTGCTCGAGCGCGACGGAAATTTCCCAGGGGACCCGGCCACAGGCTCATCCAGCCTGAAGCGATTCTACAAAATCGACATCCGTGAAGCCACCGACGTTTCCGACCCTCAGGATGGGCCACTTGGACTCACCTTTGACATCAATGGTGTCAACAAAACTCTGGAACAAATGTCACTGGGTGAACTGCTGCGGAATGGAGTGGTTCCTGTCCGGAAAGAACTTTATCTGGATGTCATTGAAGCCATCCCGGGGTATCCACATGACAAAATGGAAGGATTTGAAATCCTCGAGGATGGTCGACTGGCCATCATCAACGATGATGATTTTGGTGTTATTGATGCGGATGGCCAGTTGGCTCAAAAAGTCCTGCCTGCCAATGGAAATGTCGATTCCAATATCCTGTATGTGGTTGGCAGGGACGTCATGCAGCCAGCTTTGGATGTCAATCAACTGGGCACCTATGCCACTGGCATTGATGGGGAATCCGCAGCAGAAATCATCAGCTACGACCCGCTTGCTCAGCGTGCCTTCATCAGCAATGCCTTCCAGAATGGCATTGATGTCGTCGATATCAGGAACCCCAATAATCCAAAGGTGATCATGGAAATCAAGAATCTGGGAGGCAATGTCAACAGTGTTTCTGTTAAAAATGGGATTGTTGCGGTTGCGGTTGAAAATGAAAACCCACAGATGAATGGATCTGTGGTTTTCCTGGACGTTTTGACCGGGTCCATCCTGAATCGATTACCAGTTGGCCCTATGCCGGACATGGTCACATTCTCTCCAGATGGCACCATGGTGGTCACAGCCAATGAAGGGGAACCCAATGACGATTACACAATTGATCCAAAAGGTTCCATATCGATAATATACCTGGGTTCAGGATCCATTGTTGAGACGGTTCTTGCCGATGAATCGGATGTCACAACTGTCGGATTTGAAGCTTACGACTTCCTTGTGGACTTTTTCCTTGAGGCCGGAATCCGGATTTTCGGGGAGATCCGCAATCCGCGCACGGGTGAGTTTCTCCGGTATTCCCGTCCCTCTGAGGACTTCGAGCCTGAGTTTGTTGCTATATCGGAAGACAGCCGCACCGCGTATATCACCATGCAGGAAAACAATGCGATAGCTGTGATTGATCTGGTGCAAGGGCAGCTCATCGACCTGATCCCGCTTGGATTCAAGGATCACAGTGTTCCCGGTTCTGGTCTTGATGCCAGTGATGTCGACGGTGGAATCAATATCCGTCCCTGGCCTGTCAAAGGAATGTACCTGCCAGATGCCATCGCAACCTATGAGACTCTCGGAAAAACTTTCCTGGTCATCGCCAATGAGGGCGACTCCCGCGACTATGATGGATTTGGCGAAGAAGCCCGGGTCCGGGATCTGAATCTGGATCCAACCGCATTCCCAAATGCCGAGGAACTCCAAATGCCCGGCAACCTCGGCCGTCTCAAAACGACCACTACAATGGGAGATCTGGACGGAGACGGGGACTACGATGAAATATATACCTTTGGTGCCCGGTCATTCTCCATTCTCGACGAGCACGGAAACATCATCTGGGATTCCGGTGATCAATTTGAGCGGATCATCGCTGACCTGGATCCATTCCAATTCAATATCTCACCATTTGATGGGCGGTCTGACGACAAAGGGCCTGAGCCTGAGGGATTGGCACTGGGAACCATCAACGGCCGCAAATACGCCTTCATTGGTCTGGAGCGCCAGAGTGCGGTCATGGTTTATGATATCACCTACCCGTATGAACCCACCTTCGTACAATATATTAAAAACCGTTCAGGTGATGTGAGCCCTGAGGGACTGGTCTTCGTCGACAGTGAACTGAGCCCCACCGGTGAACCCATGCTCCTCGTCGCTAACGAAGTCAGTGGCAGCACCACTTTCAATAACATTCACATCAATCCTGTCAGAGAATTCAAAATGCAGATTCTGCATAGCTCGGACAATGAGTCGTCCTTCCAGGATCCAAATACCCTGGAACCAAAGATCCTGCACTATGGAGCCATCGTGGATGGTCTTCAGGCTCTGGCTGCCCGGGAAGGTATTCCATCCATCCATGTGACCGCTGGGGATCATACATTGCCGAGCCAGTTCTATCAGGCTTCTGAAGAAGCGTTCGGGGCCCGGGGTCTCGGCGATATCATGTTCTTCAATGCCATGGGGCTTGTTGCCAATGGTATAGGAAACCACGAATTCGACGGAGGCATCAACGACTTTGCCCGGATGCTCAATATCGCTCAATACCCGTTCATTGCGGCCAATCTCGATTTTTCCCAGGTTCAACTGGAGTCTGAAACCCCTGCAATCCGCCGGGGTATCGATGGTGGAAGTGTCGAGGAAAATGCAGGTAAGGTTGTGAAATCCGCCTACGTCATGGCTGGTGGTGAAAAGATCGGCCTGATCGGTCGGGCTCCTGCCGACTTTTTCAACGTGATAGCCGACCCGGATACCACGATTCCCGGATTGGATTTTGTCGGCGGTAGAAATCCAGACAACAATCAGCCTCTGGTTTCCGCATTGACTCAGGTCCTGGAACAGGTCGCACTTCTGGAAGCTCAGGGCATCAACAAAATCATCCTGCTGGATCATGCTCAGGATTTCACGGGTGACCCGCTTTCCGCTTCGAACCTGAGTGGCATTGATATCATAGTCGCAGCTGGATCCACTGGATTCATGGCGAAATCTGAGCCCAATGGACCATTCAACCTGCTTCGCCCAGGCAATTCCCCATCTGCGGATTATCCTACCGTTCGGGAAGATGCCGATGGAAATACTGTCCTGGTCGTCAACAGCGACCAGCTCTTCAGCTACGTGGGAAATCTTATTGTAGGATTCGACCACATGGGACATATCAATCATATCGACGATCGCAGTGGCCCCATAGCCACCACTCAGGAAGGCGTCATGGCTCTCGATCAATTGCTCCCAGGTTATGATGTCCAGGCATCAGACGAGGTGCAGAATATATATTCACAACTGATTGAAACACCACTCATCCTGGATCTCTTCGACGTCATCGGTATCACGTCAGGGGCCCTCAATGGCAATCGTGCTGACGTCCGCAGCCGTGAAACAAATCTCGGTCGCCTTGCCGCCGATTCCACACTCTGGTTCGCTCAGGAATGGGTCAAATCCGAAGGCCTCCCGATGGAAGTCGATGTGGCTCTCAAAAATGGCGGGGGTATTCGCAATTCGATTGTCGGGCCTGTCATTACCAAACTCGCAGTCGCCACCGCACTCGCATTTGACAACAAGTTGGCCATCATGAAACTCAGTGGAGCCGAATTGATTGCTGCCATGGAGAATGCAGTCAGCCGGAATCCTTCACTGGATGGCAGGTTCCCACAAATCGCCGGGATGGATCTCGAATTTGTCCCAGCCCTCCCTGGTGTATCCGATCAGATCACCTTGTCTGTCCCATCGCGGATCCGCCGATTGGTGATTCATCGCGCCAATGGAACCGACGATGTCCTGATTGACAATTTCATGGCTCAGGGTGACCTGACCCGCCAATTCACGCTCGCAACCAACGACTTCCTTTCGACCGGCGGGGATGGATACCGCGTATTCCAGGCAGTCAGCGAAGACCCGACGCGCGGCGCTCTCCGGCCACCGGTTGGTGAAAGACAAATCCTGTCTGAGTATATCGAACTGGCACTCAACGGTGAGGTCGATATTCCTGTCCGCTGCCCACTCCCCGGGTCCGCGCTGTCCAGGGCATCCAGCAGCTTTATAATGCGAGTCTGAAGCCCTTTTACCATGGTGTTGCATCCGGAGACCCCAGCTCCTCAGGAGTCATCCTCTGGACTCGCATCACTCCGGAGAATCCGAACCCGGTGGATGTTGTTTGGGAAGTGTCCGAATCGATGGAATTCACCTCGATCACCAGAACCGGGATCTTCACCACTGACGCAAACCGGGACTTCACAGTCAAGGTGCCTGTGGACGGACTGAACCCCGCCACAGTTTATTACTACCGGTTTATTGCCCCAACCGGGCAATCCATGGTGGGCCGCACCCGCACGGCTCCGGCTGCCGGAGTTTCCGCTCTGAAGTTTGCCGTCGTGTCATGCGTCAATTACGAAGCTGGATTTTTCAGTGGATTCCGGCATATCGCGGAGATGGATGACATTGATGCCGTGATTCATCTCGGAGATTCCATCTATGAGTATGGTCGTGGTGGATACTCCAACCCAATCCTGGCGCAACAACGCCAGCACTTCCCACCTCATGAGATTGTCACTCTGGGCGATTATCGCGAACGCCATGCCAACTATGCTCTGGACAAAGACCTGATGATGGCGCGCGCATCCTTCCCGTTCATCATGATCTGGGACGATCATGAAGTCGCCAACAACGGATGGAAAGACGGCGCTGAAAACCATGACGAAACCACTGAAGGCGATTACACCACCCGCAAAGCCAATGGGGTCCGGGCCTTCCATGAGTGGAACCCGACCAGCGTTGATGGATTGCGCATCTATCGCGCCCTGAAGTTTGGCAACCTCGTCGATCTCTTCATGATCGATACACGGCATATTGGCCGGCAGCGACAAATCAATGACATCACAGAACCTGCGCTTTTTGCAGCGGACCGCACCATCCTCGGCCCAACACAAAAGCAATGGCTCAAGGATCAATTGACTGCCTCTACTGCGAAATGGAAGCTGATCGGGAACCAGGTCCATTTTTCAGAAGTGAATTATTGGTGGGCTGGACCAGCTGTCGGCCAAACCCCGCAGGAGTTGGAAAGCACTTTCCTGGATGCCTGGGATGGATATCCTGCTGAACGCACAGAACTGATTCAATTCATTCAAAACGGCGGAATCCAGAATCTCGTATTCCTGACAGGTGATTCACATACCTCATGGGCCTTTGATGTGGTTGATAAAGTCGATACGCTCAATCCGGCTTCGGATCTTCTGACACGGTATAATCCATCCACTGGTGATGGTGCGGTAGCGGTTGAATTCGGCACCCCATCCATCACTTCGGCCAACTTCGATGAAATCTTCATCGGCCAGGGCCAATCACCCGAACAGGCCATTGCCACAGCGGCCGGATTCGAAGTCCAAATCAACAATCCTATTCAGGCTCTCGGTGGACTCAACCCGAATCCTCACCTGAAATATGTCGACCTCGATCGCCATGGATTCATCATCCTCACTGTCACTGAGTCAGAAACCAAGGCGGATTTTTATTATGTTTCCAATGTGGTGGACCCCAATGCCTCGGTCGAACTTGGAAAATCCCTGAGTGTCGCCGCTGGCGCACCCCGTATCCCAACCACTCACGCCAATGACGGATTCTCAAATTGGATCTCTGCCCGACTCACCAGTCATCGCAATGATCAGGATCAGGATCTCGATATTGACCAGGACGGGCTGTCCAACTATGAGGAATTCCTCTATGGCACCAATCCAGCCGTAGCTGATAAAGCATCGGTCTCCATCCGTGTTGAGAATGGTGCAGTCACCATCTCCTACTTCAGAAATTCCACAGCAAATGCTCAGTGGAGCTATCAGACAGCCTCTTCATTGAATGGCTCCTGGACCACTCTCGCTGAAGTGTCCGATTATTCTCTCGAAGTGACTCCTGTCTCCACTGAGTTGGAAAAAGTCACTGTCACAATGTCAGGTCAAATCGATTCGACCCAATTCTTCCGCATCGTGGCCCGGTAATTGTTGAACCGGATCTTTTCATCCATTGAAACCCCACCAGGGCGGCCTGATCCCAGGCCGCCCTTTTCATTTGCATGATTCCAGTCCCCATTCACCCGGTGTGGATTGCCTCTGGCCATGCCGGTGATGATACCCTCTGAAATATCCGCACCCATGATTTCACCATGATCCTGGATAGTGCATTTGCATTTGATGGGAAAAGCTTTAGTATCTGTGCTCTGAAGGTATGAAAAAAATAGCATTATTCTCCACGATCGGCCTCGCATTACTGGGTGTCACACTATTCGCACAAATAAATATACCAAAGTCCAAGTCGCCTGAAGGAGCCATGGCTTATATCATTTCTCCATTGGATGGCGAGACAGTCGGGCAGACATTCACTGTCCGATTTGGGCTGAAAGGAATGGGTGTGGCTCCCGCCGGAGTGCAGAAGGAAAACACGGGTCACCATCATCTCCTCATCGATGTCACGGAAATGCCGGATATGAATTTCCCTCTGCCTGCCACTGACAACTGCAAGCACTTTGGTGGTGGACAAACTGAAACTGTCCTCACCCTTGCTCCAGGAACACATACTCTCCAACTGGCACTGGGTGACTATCTGCACATCCCGCACGACCCAGCCATTCTCTCCAAAAAAATAACCATTCACGTCCAGTAATACCGGGCTATCCACCCAACGTGGATTCCCTCCCAGGCATCTGGCATTTTCCACCAGATCCGCAACCCGGATTGAATCACTCGGCCCCAGGGAGGTAAACTCCTATGGGGCCATCTATTATCTCCTTGAGTGGTTCAATCACAAAAGCTCTTTGAGCTGCCCGAGGGTGGGGCAGGGTCAGCTTTTCTGACCGGCAGGTTAATCCTTCAATGAAAATGATATCCAGATCCAGGGGGCGGGGTTCGTTCATGACCCTTTTGGGAACCCGCCCGGATTCCCGCTCCAATGCCTGAAGAAACTCCAGCAGATTATGAGCTTCAGCCAGCAGTTCTTCACTTTCTGGTAACCACTCCAAAGCCACGACTGCATTGAGAAATTCCGGAGATCCTGGAGGGCAATCCTCAGGCATCGACCGAAGATAGGAGGAAACCCGGATCGATTTGTGGGCTATCCGGGATCGTATCCTGGAAACCGCCCAGTCAAAACACGACCCCGAATCCCCCAGATTGGAACCCAGGGCGATCAATACGAGCCGTGAAGTCGAAGCTTCTTCAGGATTTGAGGGGCGGGCTGATCTTCAGTGGTGGCGACATGGCGCTGCAGGTGGGCCGCTTCACCAACCGTCATGCGGACGTCTACAGCCTGGGCGACCTGGGCATCGCCAGTGTCGATGGGAGCGGCAGCGCGACCGCGGTGGAGAACCCGTCCGGCACCATCGAAAGCGCGGGCGACATGCATCTCCGCGCGCTATCGCTGGAGAACACCGCCGATGCCGTCGAGACCGAGCGCCAGTTGATCTCGGGCGCCATCGCGGTGCGCTGCTTCGACTGCTCGAACGACCACTACACGGTCGACTACTACGTCCGGGAGACCTACCAGAGCGGCGTCCAGGCCGAGGCGCCAGCCAGCCTCACCGCGGGCGGCCATTTCGATTTCGTGGGCGGGACCTTCGTCAACCGGCTCAGCACGGTCGCGGCCGGCGGCGACCTGAGCATCGACGCCGCGCAGTTCAGCAACGAAGGCGGGCTCAGCGGCACGATCGAGCGCACCCGCATCTATGGTGGGCACGATCAGGTCAAGGACGGCAGGGTCAAGCGCTTCGTCGAGGCCAACGTCCTGCCCTACAACGAGCGCAACAACCCGGATTTCCCGAATATCTACTACGTGGACAAGGACGGGAAGCTGCGCCTGGCAAAGGTTGAAGTGGTGGAGGGGCTCACGCTGCTTCCAGACGATACCGGGATGGTTCCCTATCGCGAGCTGCAATATAGCGACATGGAAACCGGCTGGAGCCCAGCGTGGTGGCAGTTTACGGACTGGTTGCAGTTCATGTACGCAACGGGCTTCGCGGGCCCCTCCGTACCCAACGACTACGTGCTGCCTTCATCCCAATACGACCCGAACAACCTGCTCCCTCTCCCGGCCGACTTCGATTCGCTCATCCTGACCAGCGACGTCGAAGTGGCCACCGCCACCGGCGGCGGCCATGGGTACGCCGCGGTGATCCAGG
>JAJOIW010000145.1 GCA_021209225.1 Verrucomicrobiota bacterium | reverse complement strand
CCCTTGTAGCAGCCCATCAGTTGACGCCCCCTGGAACAATCAGCCATCGCTTTACTCATCGGGATCGAAATCGGGATCGATTGGAACCGGGAAGAGGTGGGGAATGTAAGATCCGGGGAAGGAAAAACCCCGCCACCCGGCGGGGTTTCTGGTTTGGTTTAAGGTCCAGGTCTTTTGGTTTTATTTCGATTTGTGTCGATGGTTTTTGAAGAAATGGGTTTGAGCCAAACTCTTCGTGAACCATTAACACACGGGAATACCGCGGCCATTCCCAACCCTTTCATCAAACTTTTCAAATACTTGTGAAAATTCACATTTATTTTCAGGCGCCGGGGAAAAATGGGGTGGAAAAGTATGGGACAGGGTGGGATCTGAATCATTCAATGAGTGAGTGATTGCCTGTGGATGATGGAGAAATCATTCAATTTTTCTGCCGGAACATAGGAGGAATTGAGGTGATTGGACTGGCAGATATCGCGCAATTGCCTGGGTCCGCGCTGGAAAAAATCGGCTAATTGAACCAGATCATTGGTGAGAACAGATTTGGAGAAGCTGCCTGCCTGGATTTCCGTGGAATCCTGAGATGGATCGGGGCACTCAGGGACGTGGACGCCGGATGACCGGGCCGATTGAAGGACAAATTCCATGCTTGAGCCCGACCAGAAACTGAGGAGGAGTTTTAATAGAGTCCATGGATCCCCCAGGTCCGGGTGAGGAGTGAGTGCAGCCCAGAAGTGATTTTTCCGTTTGTCCGGCAGGAAATCAGCTGCCTGGTGGACAACCGGGCCGCGAAGGGAGGCAAGGCATCTCTGGAAGCAACCCAGAATGTGTCGGAGATGACGACGGCTGCGGAAAGCCCCAAAAACCCATCCGGATGACACATCCGCCTGTTGACTGAGAATTTCAAAATGGATTCCAGCCAGTTGATCGAGTGACCGGTCCGGCATGGGATGAATCCTCAAATAACAATACCCTTCAGGAAAGACATATTGCCGGTTGAATGGGGGTTTGAGATCGCGGATGAGACCATTCTCCAACCGGATGGCTTCCACAGCCGAATGGGTGCATTGGAACTGAATCGCGTGAACTCTGCCGACCAGTCGGACAAGCCGCGGACTGTGGCTATCCGGGTGGACGTAACGATAGGAATTCAGGCGCTCTTTCAAATTCCCACTTTGGCCCACGTAGAGGGTCGATCCAGCCCGGTCCAACATTTGATAAATCCCGGGAGATTGGGGAATAGTTTGGAAAAAACCGGATCCGAGGACGGAGCTGAGCGGGTTGATCCACTCAAATATCCACAATTGATCCCGTTTTTTCTGCATGACAAATACTTGTTTCCTGACCCACAACCGGAGATTCTTATCCCATGCAGAGCAGTGATAAATCGTCCACCAACTGGAATAGTCGCGAACTGACCCATGGATGGCAACTCGGGATTCGGGCCTTCTATTGGGGGCTTGGATTTTCGGATGAGGATTTTGACAAACCCCAGGTGGGCATTGGTGTCCCGCTGCTGGAAGGCAATATCTGCAATGCCCATGCCTACGCTCTGGCGCAGGATATTGAAGATGGGTGCCGGGAGGCCGGGCTTCTCGGGTTCAAATTTGGCGTTCCCGGCATCAGTGATAATATCACCCAGGGTCACGAAGGCGGAAATGCCTCCCTCATCTCAAGGAACATCATCGCCAGCAATGCAGAAATGGTGACCAGTGCCCACAAGTATGATGCCCTCATCGGTCTGCACCACTGCGATAAAAATGGCCCAGGATTTGCGATGGCTCTGGCACGTCTGAATTACCCTGGATTCATCCTCTCAGGGGGAAGCATAGCTCCAGGATGCCACAAAGGAAAACCCATCACCATTCTCGACCCATACGAGGCTCAGGCCAAATTGGCCATAGGCGAGATCGAAGCATCGGAAGTTCAGGAGATTGTGAGAAATGCCTGCCCTGGACCCGGCGGGTGCGGAATCGCGGCGAGCTTCAATACCTGGGGAATCGCCATGGAAGCCATCGGATTAATGCCTCCCTACAGTTCATCCATTCCTGCCGAGGATCCACTGAAGGCGGAGGAGGTCCGCCAAGCGGGCAATCTGGTCAAAATCCTGCTGGAGAAGAATATCCGTCCCCGGGACATCCTGACATTTGAATCCTTTCGGAATGCAACTGTGGCGATCGCTGCCGCAGGAGGTTCGACCAATGGAATCCTCCACCTTCTGGCACTTGCCTGTGAATGCGGAATCGATTTTAATCTGCAGCATATCCAGGAAATTCTCAGGAGGACGCCTGTGCTCTGCCAGTTTGCTCCACGCGGCAGGGGAACCATGGTGGACCTTCACCGATTAGGGGGCACACCGATGTTGTTGAAACATCTGTGGCGATCCGGGCTCCTCAATCCGGATTGTCTGACAGTAACAGGATTGACACTGGGCCAGAATCTCGCATTGGCACCCGACCTCCCCGCGAATCAGGAACTGATCACAACCATGGACAAGCCATTCCGTGAATACGCGGACATGCAGGTCTGTTTCGGAAACATCGCTCCGAATGGGATTGTATTCAAAGCCTCCAGTCTCAAATCGGCCTCTTTTCATGGGCGGGCGGCCTGCTTTTCTGACTCCAGAGATATTATTGAAGCGGTTCAGCAACATAAAATCACTCCTGGAACGGTGGTGGTTTTGCGGGGGCTTGGGCCGGTGGCCAGTGGCATGCCGGAAGTTCTGGTGGCGACCTCCGCATTGGGTGTGCCTGAATTATATGGCAAAGTTGCCATGATTTCCGACACCCGGGTATCCGGTGTTTCCCATGGAGCGATTGGTGTTCACTGTTCTCCGGAAGCTGCCGTGGGAGGGCCTATTGCCTGGATTCAGGATGGCGACAGAATTGAATTCGACCTTCTCCGTGGCACAATCCATTGTGATGTGCCACACGATGAATGGATTGAACGATCACAAAAGCACGTGATCCCGCCACAAATATATGAACGGGGGTATATGGCCGAGTTTGCGGCGACGGTGAGTCAGGCTCACCATGGATGTGTTCCAAACTGGGTGCTGCAGCGACCCAGGGACTGACAGTTCATTGCTGGAGAAGTTTGAGCAGATGATCGCGAACCCGCGGGTCCGAGGTGAGACCAATAGCTCTTTGCAGATGGATTCTGGCAGATTCGATCTCACCCAGTGCCTGGTGAGCCAATGCCGAGACGACCCACCATGGCTGGTAATCGCGCACGGCTGCCGCATCCATTTCCTTCAGGAACTTGAGGGCTGAACGGTGCTGCCCCATCTGAACCTGAACTCCAGCCCGGGCTGTCATGGCACCTATGGATGGCGACAAGCTGATGATTTTATCGTAAAAGAACCCTATCTCCTGCCAGTTGGAGACTTCATTCCGAAGCCGGTCCACGTGTGCGGACTGAATACAGGCTTCGAGTTGGTAATGACCGGGGTTTCCCAGCTTCAATGCAGCCAGCATCAGGGATTCCGCCTCTGATATGAGGGCATGGTCCCACAAGGTGATGTCCTGGTTGTCCAGAGGAACAAACTCCGATTTCCGGGAGCCATTCCGGGCAGTGGCCCGCGAGTGACTATACAGCATCAAAGCCAGCAATCCCATCAGCTCAGCATTCCCGGGTATCCATTGGTTGATCAATCGAACCAATCGAATCACGTCCCCGGACAATTCGGCACTCCCGCCCTCACCGCCGGGCACTGTCTCCCACCCGACATGAAAGGCCCCGTATAAGGAATCCATCACACACCCGAGCCTCTGCGGCAACTCATCATCAGGTGGACGCACAAATGGAATCCCGGAATCCCGAATCTTCCTTTTCGCCCGGACCAACCTTTGCGACATGGCCCTGGGACTCATCAAAAAACTCCCACTCATGGACTCAGCAGAAAGCCCAAGCACCACATTCATCATCAAGGCCACCTGAATGTCGGAATCAATCGCCGGATGGGCACAGACAAACAACAATTCAATCCGATGATCGATATGTCTCACACATCTGGACCACCCTGAGGAATCCAGCACATACTCTGGTTCCTCCCACCTTTCCACAATCTGCTTCCATCGGGCATTTCTGCGATACAGGTCGATCATTTTGCGGCGCGCCACCGCCAGGATCCATGCCTCCGGGTTATCGGGGATTCCCCGATCGCACCACCGATCCACAGCTTCCACCAGCGCTTCAGACAGCACATCCTCAGACTGCGATATGTCCCTTGTTTGAATTGAAAGAATGGAAAGCAATCGCCCGTAGGATTCCCGGACGATGCTTTCCAATACTTCTTCAATACCTTCCTGGTGCATGGGTGGAGGTTTGGACTACAGGATTAATCACTGCATAAAAGTGGCCGGATCTTCCACAGAACCATTGCCAACCCCAGGACATCTGGCTGCCCAATCCAAAGCCGCGTCCAGGTCGGCCACTTCAATA
>JAJOIW010000025.1 GCA_021209225.1 Verrucomicrobiota bacterium | reverse complement strand
TTCCCGACATATAGGATCTGTATCTGTTGAACAAGGAGTAATCCAGGAAGGCTATAGCCACTTTCGGTTTGAGGACCGAGTGAATAAATGTGAAGTAAAAACTGGCTGGGGATTCCCCGGAGAGTTGGTAAGGAGAGATCACCTGATAGCCGGAACGATTGGCAACTCCCTCCAACAATTCCTGATCCAGCGCCCAGAGGACGAAGTCAATGGAGGCTTCCCGTTTTTCCAGATATGCGAGTTTATTCCGGACACCCCATAAAGTGTCCCCCAGAGCGTCAAAATGAAAGGGTTTGGCATCCTCTGGTAGATATTGGGCCCACTCTTTTGTTGAAATCGCCAAAGATCTGGAATTGCCAAAAATAAACGCATTGAACTTCTGCGTGCTGAAGTGGCGATTGAAGGTATTGAAACAGATGAGTTCGCGATTGAGTTCGAGAAAATTATTCTGCCCGTAGTATTGGTCATATTTTCTGAATGCCTTTAAGGGATCGACGGCAATGACCAGAAGGCATGCGCAGATCAAGGGCGACAGGAATAACGTCAGCCGAAATATCAGCGGACGGATAATTATCCAGGGAGAGGATCTGGATTCGGGATCAGAACTGGAAATAGATAAAGTCATTTGAGGGGCTGTTCATCATGAGAATGATTAGCAAAAGAACATAATAGAGTGCCCACCGGCTCCAGGTCGGCCATTTCACATAATCAACCTGCAGTCCGTGAGATTTGTCCCGATGAATCCATTCCAAAACAAGCATCACCGAAATGGACGCGAGAGGCATTTTGGGAAGGTAAAATTGATTGAAATCTGTCCACCCAGTTGCGAGCCTGAATATATACGAACTGGCATGGGAAAGGGACTCAGCGCGGAAAATTATCCAAAGTATGCATACCAGAGCAAAGGTCTGACACATCGACAACAGTTCATGAAATCCGGGGAATATCCGATTTTCAGCGATATTTCCGGTATAGTCCCTGTGCTTTGCCATGACAAAAAGTGGCAGAAACAACAGGGCGTTGAGAATGCCCCAGGATATGTATGTCCAATTGGCGCCATGCCACAGACCGCTCAAAATAAAAACCACCATAATATTCCGTATGGCGTAGCCTGGTCCGACCCGGCTTCCACCCAATGGAATATAGACGTAATCTTTAAACCACGAGCTTAAGGAAATGTGCCAGCGGCGCCAGAATTCACCCATATCCCGGGAAAAGTACGGCACATGGAAATTCTGACGCAGTTGAAAGCCGAAGAGTTTTGAGATACCGATAGCCATGTCTGAATATCCGGAAAAGTCCCCATAAATCTGAAAAGCAAAAAGAACAGCTCCTATGAGGAGCGAGGCGGACCCAAGAGTGGAAGTGTGGTCAAAGGCGAAATTGACATGTTCCGCACAGGCGTCTGCAATGGCTAATTTCTTGAACATGCCCCAGAGAATCTGCCGCAGACCATCCTTGAAGGATTCCACGTTGAGCTTTCTTGGTAACTGGAATTGAGGCAGGAGATTCGTCGCTCTTTCAATGGGTCCCGCCACGAGCTGCGGGAAAAAACTCACATATCCCAGGAATGTGATCAAATCATTACATGGTTCCAGTCGTTTTCGATACACATCAATGGAATAGCTCATGGTCTGGAATGTATAAAAACTGATTCCGACGGGTAAAATAATGTTGAGTGATCCGACCGGTGCCTGCCAACCGAAAAACGACCAGGCCTGATTGAGCTGCGCGGCAAAAAAATTAAAATATTTAAAGACCATGAGCAGGCCGAGATTGGTGATCAGAGTCAATGCCAGATAGGCTCTGGCCTGCCTCCTGCCGGGAGCATTCTCTATGGCTTGGGCGATGACAAAATCCAGGAGTGAGGAGAAGAGGATCAATGCCAGAAAGCGCCAGTCCCACCAACCATAAAACACATAACTGGCAATGACCAGAAACAGGTTCTGCCATTTGACTGACTGGGAATTCAGAAGCCAGTAGATTAAAAATACTGCCGGCAGGAAAAAGGCGAAATCCAGTGAGGTGAAAATCATAGATATACCAGGATCGCATTACTGAGTATGCGGGAATGAACCAGGCGGTGGCAGCTGACGGTTCATCTCATCAGCCCGGTAACCAAAGCCAGTGATCCCCAGGGAGGACAGGTCCACAATTCCCTGATCCCGGGTGTAAATTCCCGGATGAACGGCACGCTCGGGCGCTGAGGCATCGGGGTAGAATTGCATGGAATTGGTTTCCACCCCCATAATGGTCGGCAGGTGGGCAGCCAGCAGACAATGTGGAATTTGGGCCAGCATGGGATTCGTGAGGTCCTGAACCATGAGGGTCATGCCATGTGCCTGGGCCCAGCAGGCACTGAGAATGGCTCCAGTCTGGGTTTTACATGTTTTTAAAGCGACTCCGGACCAACCCAATTCGAATCCGGATCGGATCATTCTCCAGTCGTGAGCGCTTTCATCCATGAAAAGTGGTTTGCGTGCCGCCACACTGCGGACAGGAATCCGGTAACGTTCCAGATCGTAGGGAAAGGGTTGTTCCACATAAAGCAAACGGGCATAGGCCTGGGGGCATTCGTCCCTCAGTTGATCCAGGATCTCATTGACATAGGCCGGATCAGATACGGTGCAATTGAAATCCGCGGTCAGCCAGAATGCGGTGGTCTCCCTGGATAGATTGTGGACATCGATCAGTCGTTGATAATCCCAGATGGCATCATTTCCCCGCAGTTTGATTTTCAGGCATTGGAGTTGGTCGCGATGGATCCATTCCTGTAATGACACGGGATACCCATCGACGGGTTCTGAGCCATCGAGGTCGGAGAAAGTCAACGGATCCAGGCCGCCGACCAGGTGCCAGGCCGTTAATTTGTTCCGCCGCTTTTTCAGCAGGTAGTGGGATGGGTACTGACCGTGGAAATCCACACCAGGACAAAGATGCGAGGTCTCGAGAAAATCCGCGAGGTCGCGATTCATCCAGGGAGTCCCATAACATTGATAGGTTTCCATCTGGTGATGGACCCCGTAGGCATCATGGAGCGCCAGATCAAATGCGGAAAAGCAAACCAGAGCAGCCAGCCAGGGAATGCATTCCTGTGAATGAGCCAGACGGGCGGCATTCACTTCGTTCCACAGACCATGGAGTGGTCCATCGATAAAGTCAGATCCCAGTTCCAATGGGTGGCCAAATAAACGGAACCCATCGACCACCCGGGCGATGGACTGGGTGAACTGGACCAGAGCCTGGAGGCGGTCGGCATACCTGGAAGGGGATGGCCAGACCCACTGAACATTCAGAGGAGTTTCCCCCCATCCAAATGAGGATTGCCCGGATCTGTCCATGATTTTCAGGTGCACCCGGACACAGAGGACCGAGGTCAGAGTCTCCGTTCCAAACTTGAGTGGCACGCGGGTGTGCACGGGTATCCAGTAGAGCTCGCTACTTTCCACGGCAATATCTCTGGGATTGGTTTCAGGCATAATCAGGCATGGGCTTGGGGTCTGAATCGGGACATCACGTGAAGCAGAAACAGGAGCATGAAGGTGATCATGCCATTTATTGGGAGGATAAGAAACCCGATGGATTGACTGAATTCCCTATTGATGAACCAGGTTGCCGTCACACTTATTATGGCAGCCACTGGGGTCGCTGTGTCCGGAATCCTGCATCGTGGCAGCAATAATCCAAAAGCAAAGAATCCCAGGAGAGGGCCGTAGGTGAATCCCGCTGCCTTGAATATTGAGGATATGACGGCTGGGTGCTGATTCCTTTGAATATTAGAATCACCAGGAAGAGGAGGAGGGCAAATCCAGTCTGAACCAGCATCCGGGTCCGCTGGTTTCCAGGTGAGGATGGTTTGCGGGAAAACCCGAGGACATCCACACAAAATGAAGTGGTTAATCCGGTCAGGGCCGAATCCGCACTCGAGTAGGCAGCGGCAATCAAGCCCAGAATAAAGGCGGTGGCGATGGGAACAGACATGTAATCGAGAGCCATATAGGCGAATAATTCATCCGTCAATCTCGGGACCATGGTATTGTTTATGGGGTCGAGCATGGAGATGGGAAAGGATGGATCACCGGTTATGGAAACGAATCCGGTCCTGACACCAAAAGCATACAGCGCGCCGCCGAGATATAAAAATCCGAAATTCACGATGACCAGGATGACACAAAAAAGAGCCATGTTTTTCTGAGCACTCTGACGGGTGGGGCAGGTCAGGTTTTTCTGCATCATATCCTGGTCCAGGCCGGTCATGGCCAACGCAATGAAAGCACCGGATACGAGTTGCTTCAGGAAGTGATTGTCTTTGGTCCAGTCGAAAACCAGCATTTGTGAATGCGGTCCTGTTTGAACCTGATGAATGAGATCCCACAAGGAGAGATCCAGAGCTTTGGCAATCCCCAGAATGGCCAGGAGGGCAGCCCCCGAGCATGAATGTCGTTTGAAG
>JAJOIW010000194.1 GCA_021209225.1 Verrucomicrobiota bacterium | reverse complement strand
AATAAAAAAGCCCATGGTCAGATGGGCGATTGCGGGAATCGTTGGTGAGTGAGGATCACTTCATCCGGTTGAACGATTGCTGGAGTATCTGCCATGACTGTTTACCGGCCACTTTGTCTGCAAACAGAGCCTCGATATCAGCTTCGTTCTGGTTCTTTGTGGGAACCTCCTTTTTGTAGAATATACCAAAGTAGCCAGGAAAATTATTATCGGCTAACCGGTATGCGGCATATTCATCCGTCACGTCGTGATCTTCAGGAACCTGATTGAAAACCCCACCTTTGCGTGGATTGGAATCATTAAATGCACCAGGGTAAAACTCGACGCACTCAGAAAGGCACTCGATGACACTGAAGCCATTGTGATCCATAGCTGCCTCCATCATAGCCAGGAGGTGGTTCGGGTTGGTGTGGGATGTCCGTGCAACAAATGTGGCTCCACTGGATATCAACTGCTTCATGGGATTGATCGGCCTATCCTTGGATCCCCACGCATCCGTCTTTGATTTAAAACCAATAGGCGATGTGGGAGACGTCTGCTTTTTGGTCAATCCATACACATAGTTGTCCATGATGACATAGGTCATTTTGACATTCCGTCGGGCGGTATGATTGAGGTGGTTCCCACCTATGGAAAAAGCATCTCCATCGCCACCGAATACAAAGACATGGAGATCGGGGCGGCTGAGCGACACACCACTGGCAAATGGCAGGGCCCGTCCATGGATATAGTGAGCTCCATGCGCCTGCACGAAATATGGGAACCGGCTGGAGCACCCAATACCGGCAACCGTGGTCACTTTCTCATGGGGCACTTGCCGGTTGGTCAATAACTTATAATAAAAGGCCAATACGGAGAAGTCTCCACACCCGGGACACCAGGTGGGATGGTCTGCGGTCAGGTCTTTTTTAGTGACTGGCACCCGGTCTGGAGCATCCAGGACTGTTGTGGAATTCAGGTCATTCATAGAAATATTGGAAAGTTATATTGTGTTCAGAAATGGATTCACGCGGATGTTGTGATGGCCAGCTTGTCGGAGACAGCATTCAGTATTTCCCTGACTTTGAAAGTTAAGCCATCGGTTTTATTGATACCCTGAATTTTCGGGTTGCAGAAGCGTGCCCGCATGAGCATGCACAGTTGACCGTAGCCATAAATCCCACCGTCATTGGTTTCAACAACAAACACGTGTTGGAATTTCTCCAGGATTTCGCCCAACCGATCCGGCATGGGGTTGAGATGCCGCATGTTGATGGCACTCAGACTGACGCTGGATGGCGAGGCGGCAGCGGATTTGACGGCTTCAAGAATCGGGCCCCAGGTCGACCCCCAACCGACGAGCAATACATCACCGGATTCCGGACCATGTATCTCAGGCAGGGGAATCTCGGCAGAGAGCTTCTGGATTTTTCTGCGCCGCTTGGCGGTCATCTGCATGTGCATTTTGGGGGCACCGGATGGGTGTCCCATTTCATCATGCTCCAAACCAGTGATGACCGGGTATTTTCCATCCAGGATACGGGTTCCGGGTGGCAGGTGCTGAACAATCCCATCCGGACTGCTGAGGTCGTACGGCTTATGGGAACTGACCGGGCTGAGATCGGAACCAATTTCCTGGCAAAGCGCTTTGAGATCGGGTTCGGCAAAGGCTTCGATGCGTGTGGCAATGGCCTGATCACTGAGGATAAAGACCGGTACGGAATATTTTCTGGCGATATTGACAGCCTCGATGGCGGTGTAGAAGCAATCCTCGACGTCGCACGGGGCAATCACAACCCGTGGAGAATCGCCATGCCCCCCAAAGCAGGCAATGTTCAGATCGGATTGTTCGACACTGGTTGGGAGGCCGGTTGATGGACCGCCCCGCTGAATATCACAAACAATGAGAGGGACTTCCGCCATGACAGCCCAACCAATCGCCTCAGACTTCAAAGCTATTCCAGGCCCACTGGACCCGGTGACGGAAACCCGGCCGGCGTAACTGGCACCGATGGCCATGGAAACAGAGGCGATCTCGTCTTCACACTGAACAAACATGCCCCCGTATTTGGGGGAGTTCGCGGCGGAGCAATTCCATGATATCGGACCAGGGTGTGATTGGGTAACCAGCACCGAACCGGACACCCGCAGCAATGAGTCCGTATGCCAGTGCCTCATTGCCACTGGTGACGACCTGGTCTTTGTTCCTTTTGTTTGGCCCGGATAAGGAGAATGTCTCCATGAGGTCGCCCACCTCGTAGGCAGCTCCAGCATGGAAAGCGTTCAGGGCATTTTCGAGGACCCCATCGCCTTTGCCCCCGAATCTTTCATGCACGAGTTTGAGGAGTTTGTCAGTCTCCAGGCTGAAGACCTTGGCGATCAGTCCAAGCGCGAATATGTTTTTCCCTTTGTCTTTTGCGGTGCCGCCAATGGCTTCGATAGTCAATGTTGAGATAGGGACACCAACATGGGAATATCTGGATCTCCATTCCTCATTGACTTCGACGTGGTCGGAATCGAAGAGAACGATGCCACCTGGGCGGAGGTGAGCGATGTGGCCTTCGTAAGAATGTTGATAGAAAGCGAGCAGCACATCGGCTTCATCACCGGCGCTGAGGACATCGCCGGTTCCAATGCGGACCTGGAAAATGGATGGGCCACCGGAGATGGTGGAAGGAATGGTCATAAAAGTCATGACATCCTGTTCACTTCGACCTGCCAGCCTGGCCAGAAACCCGCCGATGGATTGAATCCCGTCCTGGGAATTTCCGGCAATGCGGATAACAATTTCAGATACCGACTTCCCGGGTCGGGACCCGGATTCACGTGGGGCGGGAACCGTTGATTCGCTCATTGATTTATTGTCTCTTGATCTCATGTGAACGTACTTCCTCCATGTCGTGAACACGGCTCATAGCATGGTTAGAGTGAAGTTGATATAACTGATATGAAGTGAATGAGTATGTCAATCGAAACTCAATGAATACTCATGAAATTTTTTACTTTGTTTGGACGGGGAGCCCCAGGGCGAGGAGACCATCCAGAATTCCGAGGCCACAGGGACGGGTGGCGACGTGTCCGCATTTCCAGCGGGCGACGTGTGACCGGATGGGTTCGATGGCGTTACCGGGAGTGATCCACCACTGGGCACGCTGGGGGTCAAACATGGACATATCGTTCCAATGGTCACCCGCGACAATGATCTGCCCGCTGGGGACGTTGAGGATCCGGGCCAGTTCAGTGAGCGCCGATCCTTTGTGGAAGTCCTGGTGAGCAAATCGTCCGTAGATGGAATTATGGACATAGTGAACACCCTCCATGCTGTTGGCGGCGGCTTCGAGATAGGGATGGATGCGTGAGGCCTGATCATCGTCATCGGCGATGACTGAGAATGGGGAATATTTGTCCTGATAGACAATGGCCTTTGCGTGGGAGTGAATCCATTCGATAAGTATGGGCCAGCGGGAGATATAGCGGGTGAAGACTTCGCGATGCCGGTCCGCACACAGGCGGTACCAGGGGAAAACCGGTTCGTATTCGCCGGACTCAAAGCGATATATCTCGCGTTCCACAACGATGGAATAATCGGGTACGATGCGGAGATTGGAGTGACGGATTCCAGCCATGAGGTATGGGAGTTCGCGGCCGGTGTTGATCACCCAGATTCCGCCCTTTTTTCGAAACTCAGTAATCCACGAAACCAGTTCATCGGGGACAGGAGGGTGAGCATGGTGATTGACGAGAGTCCCATCAAAATCCGTCGACAATATCCAACCAGCGCCCATGTTACCGAATTCATTCACTTCAGATCAGTGAAGCAATTCCCACGCTGCGAGTCACGAATACATTGGGCCCGAAAGCAAATCTTTACAATGGGCATGAGCGGCAGGAGCCAGGAATCCCGGGCACAACCATCCAGCCCAGGGTCACTCAGAGGAGTGATCTGAGAATAAATCCGGAGTGAATGCCCGGTCTGAACCCAATTCGAAAAGGACCAGCCGATAGGCCATGACGAATGGCTGGAAACGAGGAATGGTCGTCGGATGAATTGGATCGCGCTGACTTCGGGATTGCCGCGGAAAGGGATTCGCCACCAGCACGCCATAGTCCCGGCTGTGAGCCCAACAGGTTCTTCCATCGGGGAAATCCGGTTGAATCGCGATACCAAGCCGCTGGCCATTCCGGATACCGGAATATTCAATCCATTCAAAGGATTTCCCCCAGGTGCCGGATTCATTGAGGCCGCCATGACTGGCACGGATGCTCCCGGCACCAGCCCGGACGATGAGGTCCGGGGCCATACGGATAGCCAGACCAGACTCCTCCTGGTCACCAAAGGTGAAATCGTGGTCGTCACTGTAAAACGACGATTGCCAGTCGAGAACAATTCCAAAGGGCCGGGGATGAAATGAGAATTGCGATATCTCATAGCAGACAGTGGACTGGCCATCGGTGGAGACGTACCGGTTTTTCACGGAAAAAGTCAGGGTCTCTGCCTGAACAGATGGGGGCTGGATGAAACGGAGATGCTCAACCCGCGCTTTCATCCGCCAGAAATCATGTCCATCCAGCCAGCCAAAACTTAAGCTGATTCCAGGATGCATGAATTGGTGATCGGCTTCGGGTCCGGCGGGGAAAGGTCGGGTGATTGGGGCGCCGGACAGGGAATGGATATTGGAGAATCCTGGGCGTGACATCTGAGGATGGCTGGTCCAGTAAGTGGCGATATCCTGGTCGCGCCAGGTAATGGTGAGCTGATCGTCCTGGAGGTCGAACTTCCAGAAGCGGGTGATATTGTCGGGAGGTTTTTGCTGATTGTGTGATGGAGTGGGTTGGATTCTGGTTTGTGTTGTCAGCCAGCGGGTGATATCGGCGACCTGGGCCGCATCCAGTAACATGGAAAAATGGCCGGGCATGGCGGAATGGTTGAGGGTCTCACGGGATTCGATTTGGTCGCGGGGCACAGTGACAACCTCACCATTGAGCAAAACCAGATCCATTTGCCGACTGGTTTCATTGAGGATCATCCCGGAAAACACCCCGCCATCCACTGTGGAAATGGCAACTTGTCGATAACCTTCAGTAATAGCCAGATCCGGATCCAGAATGGATGAGATAATGAAATCAGCACTGGCCCGTGAACCAATCCCGGAAAGATCCGGAGCATACGAATTGCCGATTCCATCCATCCTGTGACAGGCAGCACAAGCCGCCCCATTGGTGGAGAGAAAGAGATCTCTGCCCCGCAAAATATCCGCCTGAGGCAGCAAGGGAAGAACATCCTCCAATTTTGTCATTTTTGTTTGTGCAGAAACGTTTGAAGGCAGTGAATTGCCGACCAGGACAAAGTAGTTGGCCATCCCGTATGGGGGGGTGGGGATTTTTGTATTGGCACCCAACTGGATGGTTCCGGGGTCCGCATTCATGATGAACAGCTGGAATTGTGAATCCTCCGTGTGAATGAGGCCCGGATACGGCTGGAATGCGCTCAACCAGGCTGGCTGGTGGGCCGGGGGTATCCGGATATCGTGTGCCACAAAAAGCCGGGATGGAACATCGAAGCGGATCTCCATTCCAAATTCAGGATTCCGGTCATCTTCATTGGGTGTCTGCAATAAAGCCATACCCATGAATTCATCTGGCAGACGACGAATCGAATAGGACCGATCCGAGTAGGTTTTTTCGCCTGGCCGGGCCGTCACCCATCGACTTTTCGGATTGCCGGAGAACAACCTGGTTCCAGGCGGAGTGAGTGGATCCGGGGCGGGGACAGTATGCCTGGCAAGTTGCGGGGATTCTGGAAGTGGATTTCCGCGGATGATTTGGGCATCCGCTCCATTGAGCCATTTGCGGGCAAGGGCTGAGATGGATGGATCCGGGTCGGACTTCATGGACTCAATCGCGGATTGCCGCACCTGCCCCGATTCCAACAAGGCAAGCAGGGCGCCCCGGCGGATTCCAACCGACTTGCTCTGCAACATGGATGTCAGGGAATCCTCATTCTCCCAATCTCCGAGCAAACGCCAGAGAGAATAGTAGACTATCCTGTCGCTTTCCCTCTCCAATGCCCGGGCGATGGTTGTACTCCATTCCTGGGGCTGGTGGTGCCTGAGGGCCAGGACCACCGCATGGCGAATCCGCGGCTCGGGATGGGCGAGCAGACCTTCAAACATCGATCGATATGGCCCCTGAATCGCTTCCAGGGGAACGCATCGGATCCATTGGATCAGCTGGCCTGTCGGAATGGGTATTTTGTTATGGATAAAGGATTCGAGCCAGCCAGCCAGTTCGTTCCCATAGCCAGCCCGTGCCAATGCATGAATCATCCAGGTGGCACCGCGGGGAGACATTGTGTGGATGCGTTCACTCCATGGGTCACCATGATAGGTGCGGTCGCTGATTTTCTCCACCAGAGCATCCTGGATGAGTTTGAGCCGGATGGGCATCCACTCCCGATCCAGACCGTCAATCAATTCATCTGTGGAAAACTTTCCGGAAAATGATCCGTACCCAATGGCAACCTGATCTCTTTCGTGCTCGTGCGGGGAGCCAGTTTATAGATGCGGCCTTCATTGATCCATTGGCCATCCGAGTCATAGGATGCCCCGTATTCCCTGCCCCAACTGGAGATATAAACCTTGCCATCCGGCCCGACTTCCAGGTCCACTGGATCAAAACTGCGGCCCTGGCTGATTGACATGTCCCTGCCTGATCCTGCATGAGCCAGAACCTCACGCACCCCATTCATGGGCTTCATCAACGCGCCATCCCAACCGGGGCGATAGGTGAATACCTCACGCCGCAACCAATCATTGATTAAAAAGACACCGCGATATGAATCCGGGAGTCCGTCGACATCCCACCAGGTCACGCCGGTGCCGGAACCCTCAAAAAGTGGCCCGCTGGCAGGAACCGTTGGCCAATGCCCAATCCCTTCCCAATCTGAACTCCATTCATGACCCCATCCAAAATGGGCGCCATGAAATGGGGAAAAAATTTTATCTCCAAAGTTTTGGTCGTTATCGGTTCCAAGCCAGTTGAATTCATTGTCAAAAGCGATATCCCACGGGTTTCGGTTTCCCGCGGAGAAGATTTCGAGGCCGCTTCCGTCCGGGTTGCAGCGCAAGACGCCGCCCTGGCGTCCCCAATCATCGTTGGGATCGTGAAAGTTTCTGACATATTCATCCGGGGTGTATATGACCGGTTCCGGAAAATCGGGCGCCGCGGTGAGTTTCACCCCCCACAAGTCCCTGAATGGCCGGGGAGCAATCCGGTCGGGGGATTGGGACAATCCTTTGGAATTGCCTTTGGACATGTATAATTTTCCATCCGGCCCCCAATTGAGTCCGTGGAGTCCATGTTCAAGGTTTCCCAGATCGGTGAAAAGTTTGATATAGACATCGCCGACATCATCGCCATTCACATCCTGAACCAGGGTGAAATCCGGTGCGTTCGCGACATAAACACAATGGTCCCCGCATAACAGCCCCTGGATGGAATTGAAGCCGGTGGCAAATAACTTTTTATCCTCAGCCACACCATCGCCATCCCGATCCACCAGTATATAAACACTATCCCCTTCGGTCACCGGTTTGGGATTCCGGTACTGCGGTCCCATGCCAACGAATAATCGCCCATACCAATCGAATGCAATCGCACATGGATTGCGGACGACGGGATCCCGGGCATATAAATGCACATCCATTTCATCTGTCGTGATGGGAAACAATCCCGGGTCCGCCTCACCCACAGCATGAATTGTTTGAACGCCACCAGTCAGTGCGGACGCGATGAGTATCCAGAATGCTGGCATCCATCGAATCCATTTATGGCGATGCTTGCAGGAGAATGTGGCCATGATGGTGGCCAGTGTGATTCAATAGATGCGTCTGTCAATAAAAACCGGCCCCATTGGGGGCGGCACATTCCCCATGAATTGTCGATTGCCATCAACCAGCAGGCCAGCCTCGCTGAAAGTGAGAATGATTTTATCGAGGCTGCCAAAAGCAGTTGGCATATACCAACTGTAGGTGGTTACCCCACTCTTCAACTTGATGGCCGCATCCGGAGGTCCATATTCCTTCACAGCTTCCTCAAATGTATATTTTCCAATCTTCTGCTTCCATGAACTGCTCACACACCCACCCGGTTGGCAGATAAACAAAATCAGAATCAGGAGGGACCACAATCGGGATTTATGGAGGAAATCAGGCATCATCATAGCATTTTCCACCACACTACCAACTCACCCCGGAATTGCCATTCTATTCCTGTGGCTTACCCACAGATGAAGTCCGATTCATTCATTGGAAGTTTTGGGTTTGAAAGGAAAGGCCAGTGGGAAGATGAGGATCCATGCGGATGCGAAAAGAGGCAGATTTTTGAGAATATATTGTCCTTCGAGGGTTGGTGCGATGGGAAAATATTTGAAGCAGAATTCCGGAAGAAGGACGAGTGGAGTCAAGGTGCCCACAATGTGAAAGATGAGCAGGCAAAATATAAATCGGGGCAACAATCCAGTCATGAGACCGATGCCAATAAAACATTCCATTGCTGCCAGCACGACCAGAATCGACTTCGCATCGGGACGGAATCCAGTGAGTTGACCAACCGTATATTCAGCAATCATCTCCGCTGGACTCAAATCCGGGAAAAATTTGAGCACGCCAAAATGGAAATACATGGCCCCAACCAGCAAGCGGAAGATCGAGTGGGTGAGAGCGTCGATTTTTTGGCGATCCATGCTGACAGAGTCAAAAATTATAAACAGAGGAGAAAGGCAACCAGATCATCTTTTTCTGCTCGATCGAGGTGGAGTTCGAGGATGAGATTGAAAAATTCGACTGAATCATGGAGTGTGGGCGCTCTGCCATCATGGAGGTAGGGAGGGGAATCCTTGATGCCGCGCAGAGGGAAGGTTTTGATTGGGCCTTCTGGTCGCCCGATGTAAAACCGCTCGACACGGAGGTCGTGGAGGTAGTCATCGACAAAGGCGGGACCGTAGTGGCAGACGGCGCATTTGGAGCTTTTCCGTGAAAGAGTTTTTCTCCCCGCAGTTCCTGTTCGGATGCGAGGGATGGGATGAGTTTCATGAGTGGGGAGAGCTTAGGGGCTGGGGGATAATCGATAATGGCATTGAAATCCGCCATTCTGTTTGAGACCTCACGCTTGACCGCCCGCGGACCAATCGCCTGCTGCATGCCCGGATCCCCATCGAAGTACTCTTCCACTTCGGAAAAATGATCGAGACTGCGGATGGATCGTTTGGAGGATAGCTGCAACAAATTATAGTTTCCTCTCAGAGTTGGGGTATCGACCCGCAGGCGGGCCATGTTGGGCCGCGAATCGGGACCCAGTTCAATGGCACCATTGGTGTGACCATTGGTATGGCAATCCAGACAGGCCACCCCATCAGAGGGTGCCAGCGTAAGGCGATGCGTAGTCTGATTGAACCAGGTGGTCGGGGAGGGACGCAGCAATTCCTTCAATCCCTCCATTTGTTCGCCAGTCAGTAATCCATCAAATATTTCAAAGTAATTGCGAAAAGTGATTTCCTGTCCGCCGGAAATATCCCCGAGTTCCTTGTGGGTTGTCAGAAACAATGGAGGCGGGAATTCGGGAAGGTAAGCGTCCGGAAAATCCATGTCGACGTCGATGCGCTTATGTTCGGGATGGGCGGCTGTCCAGGAATCTGGGAAAAGCATGTGCGCCGTGGTTTGAAGCGGATGTGCCAATGGCTTGTATGGGAAAATATCTTTCGCGCGTATTGTTTCAGGAGACATAGCAGCGAGGTCTTCAAATGTGGGGATCTCCTCAGGCAGGCGGGCAATGGGACCGGCCATGACCGGCTTTCTTCCACCGGACATCCATTGATGGGTGAGCACTTTTCCTGAGAAATCAAACCGCCCCCCCATGTATGCGCGAACGTCCTTCATTAATTGGGGTTTCTGCTTCTCGTGGAATTCAAGCCATTGCTCAAACCGCATGGGAAGGATAGGTGAACTGAAGGTTGAAGAACCTTTCCCATAATAACGCCAGAGATCGAATGGGGTCCTCATGCCCTTCTCCAGTGCCGGATAGAGCTTCAATACATCAGTGACTGGCAGATTGGCAACCGGAACCGCAGATTGAGCCGCAGGTAAGGATCGAACCAGCGCGGACAGGTTGGCATCCTGTGCCCTGGACAGAATGGAACCTTCTCCCCTTTGCGGGTTGGGAACCCGGCTCAAACCCGATCCTTTATAGTGCTGGTAGACAAACCAGGTCTGTAACGAAAACAGTATCAGGAAGGCGAAAACACCAGCTTTTTTCCAATGAGAGAGCATATTTTCCATTCATCCATCGTCGGATATCCAGCAGTGGTCAGTTGGAGCTCCGGATTTGCAGAAGCGTCACAAATTTTGGAAATTTGGTCAAGTTGGAGCAGGAACATTTATCCTGCTGACCGAGGGGTGGCAGCCCATGTTTCCATCTGAGAATGAGGGGATGCTATGAACTGGTCTGGTATTTTTTCCTGAATTGTGAGGGAGTCATACCGACAGTCTGGCGGAACATGCGGGTGAAAGCAGACTGGTCTGAGTAGCCACAGAGAGAGCTGACACTGGCCAGGGATTTTCTGTAGTCGACAAAAGCCGGGTGGCTTCCTGTAATCGGGTTTTCTGAATGAACTGGGCGGAGACATGTGCATGAGCCGCTGAAGTTTCTGTTCGAATTGATAGAGGCTGATATCGAACTGAGCCGCCACCTCGACAACCTTCAAGGGGAACATGTAATTCTTCTGGATGTATTCTATTGCCGCCGAAATATCCGCCAGCGAATCGGTGCTCCGCCCGTAATCGCGAATATCGCGGGAAATTCCTATCAGTCCGACCACCGCGCCATTGGAGTTTTTAATGGGGATTTTGTTGGTGAGGCACCAGCCCTGGATATTTCCGGGATACAGGTGCAGTTCGAGATGATTGGTGACTCCCTTGCCTTCAGCCAGAATCATCAGATCCTGTTCGTAGTAATTCTCTCCAAAGGGATTGGGGTAGACATCCTGGGCAGTGCGTCCAATCACCTGGGATTTGGATTGAAATCCACATCGATCGACAAAGCTCTGATTCACAACAATATACCGAGCCATCTGGTCTTTGATGAAAAAGACCTGATCTGGGAATAAATCAAATAACTCCTCGCCAATCACTGGAGAGGACAAACGTTCAAAAAACGCCTTCTGAACCGGTGTAAATTGCATATTGTGCTAAAAAGCAGAGAATTTTAGACCAAGAGCTCAAGACAAAGCAGTCAAAATTTGTCACAATGTCCACACATAGGCTGCTTACACGGCAGATACAATAAGTCAGATACGGAGAAATCATGAAGAGACAACCAAAATGGGAAGGCGTATTCCCAGCCATCACGACCGCCATGAACCAGGATCAATCTTTGGATCTGGATGGTTTAGCGCAGCATATTGAAATTCTGATCGATTCCGGAGTCACGGGGTTGGTGGTTTGCGGGTCCCTGGGGGAGAATCAGGCGCTGAAGCCATGGGAGAAACTGGCGGTTGTCAAGCGGGCGGTGGATGTGTGCCAGGGAAAGATACCTGTCGTGTCCGGTGTCGCCGAATCCGGAACATCTCAAGCCATGGAGTATGTTTCAGCGGTTGAAGCCGGAGGGGTGGATGGGATCATGTTAATGCCTTCCATGAACTACAAAGGGGATAGTGATGAGACCATGGCCTACTTCCGCACCATTGCCAGGTCCACCACACTGCCCATCATGATATATAACAACCCCATCAGTTATGCGAATGACATCACTCCGGATATGCTCAACCAACTCAGCGATCAGGAGAACTTTGTTGCCATCAAAGAAAGTTCCGGGGACACAAGGCGCATCACGGATATCCATAACAAGGTCGGTGGCCGATATGCACTCTTCACCGGAGTCGATAACCTGGCCATGGAGGCCAGCATTCTCGGAATCGATGGCTGGGTGGCTGGAACTGGCATCGCCTTCCCCAAAGAAAATCAGTATTTCTGGGATCTCACCCGCTCAGGGAACTGGACCGAGGCCTTGAAAATTTACCGCTGGTTCACTCCCCTGCTCCACCTGGATGTCCATACCAAATTTGTTCAATACATCAAACTATGCGTGCAGGAATGCGGTCTGGGAAGCGAATGGGTGCGCGCTCCCCGATTGGCATTGTCTGGAACCGAACGCGAAAAAATCCTCAGCATCATCCATGAAGGAATCGCTCAACGCCCAAAAATTGACTGACCTGCCCCATCATGAGTGAAAACATCTGGCCAGCTGGGTGCCTCGCAAACCAGTATCGCAAAATTCAGATCATCGACAGCCACACCGGAGGAGAACCCACCCGCATAGTCTACCAGGGTGGCCCGGAATTATCCGGGTCCACGATGGAGTCGAGGCTGGAGGAATTGAAAAATTCTCAGGACTGGCTCAGAAAAATAACCATGCTTGAACCGCGGGGTTCCGAGATTCTGGTGGGAGCCATCATCACCCCACCCGTTTCTCCCGGATCAGTCTGCGGGATTATCTTTTTCAACAATGTTGGATATCTGGGTATGTGTGGACATGGCACCATCGGGCTCATGGAGACATTGAGGTTTCTGGGAATCATCCAGCCTGGAGTCCATCAGTTGGACACACCCGTCGGGTCGGTGAAAGCTCAGCTCCATGCCGACAACGGTGTCAGTTTTCGTAATGTTCCCTGCTGGGTCCAGGAGAGGGATCTTGAAATTGAAGTAAGACCCTGGGGACAAGTTTCCGGGGATGTGGCCTGGGGAGGAAACTGGTTTTTTCTGGTGCATGAATCGTGTTGCTCGATCCCACTCATCCAATCCAACGCCAGCGAACTGGTGGATTTCTGCTCCGCCATCAAAAAGGCCCTTGCCCGAATTGGATGGACTGAAATCGACCACATTGAATTATCTGGAAAACCGGAATCCGGGCGGGCCAATTCCAGGAATTTTGTATTGTGTCCGGGCAATGCTTACGATCGATCTCCGTGTGGCACCGGCACCAGTGCCAAGGTGGCGGTGCTCGCTGACCGGGGGATCCTCAAACCGGGCGATACATGGCTGCAGGAGAGCATCACGGGTTCCCATTTCCAGGCACAATACGAGATTGGAGAAGATGGACAGGTGATCCCAACCATTACCGGCAGGGCGCATATCACAGGATACGGGGAATTATTGATCGATCCGCAGGATACCCAGCTGTCTCAATTGGCGCCATTCCAGGGAGGCCCGAATGAATAATCCTTCTGTGGTGATCATTGGGGGTGGGGTGATTGGAATGGCTTCGGCGTACTACGCCTCGCAGGCTGGTTTCCAGGTCACCGTCATCGACAGGGATGCGCAGTCCACAGAATCATCCTGTGCTTCGGGGAGTGCGGGAATGGTTGTGCCCAGCCACTTTGTTCCACTGGCTGCGCCGGGCATGATCGGGACGGCAATGAGGATGATGTTCAACCCGAGGAGCCCGTTTTATATGAAACCCAAGTGGGATCTGGAAATGTTCCGCTGGGGATTGGCGTTCGCGAAAGCATCCACCCGGAATCATGTCAATGCTTCAGCCCCGCTGATCCGGGACCTGAATCTGGCTTCGAGAAAGCTCTTTGTGGAACTGGCCAATCAATCCGGAAATCCATTTGGATTTGTGCAGAAAGGACTGCTGATGCTTTGTCATACCCAACAGGGATTTGAACATGAGAAGCAAACGGCCCACCATGCCGCACAGCTCGGCCTCGAGGCCCGGATTGCTGATGCCAAAACCATCAGCAGCATTGAACCAGCTTTATCCATGGATATAGCAGGGGGCGTTTATTTCCCTCAGGATTGCCATCTCAATCCATCCGAATTCCTGAAAAAGCTGAAAATGCAGGCCCAATCGCGGGGAATGAAAATGCTCGAGTGGAATCCGGCTGATTCCATCGGGTTCATGAGATCGAAGGGAACCATTGATGCCATCCGGCTGGGAGATCGCGTGATTGAAGCGGATCAATTTGTCCTGGCCGCTGGAGCCTGGTCGTCCTCTGAAGCGCAAAAACTGGGCATTCGATTGCCCATGCAACCCGGTAAAGGCTACAGCCTCACCTTGAATCACCCTCGGGAACTGCCGGAAATTTGCGCCATTCTGACCGAGGCCCGGGTCGCCATCACGCCCATGAATGGCTCCCTGCGGTTTGCCGGGACCATGGAATTTGATGGCTTCAATGCGACTATTCAGCCCCGGAGGCTGGAAGGAATGATTCAATCCTCTCTGAAATACCTGCCTGCCTTCAAAGCAAAGGACTTTGAATCGGTTCAGCCATGGAGTGGATTCCGCCCCTGCTCGCCAGATGGTCTGCCATATCTGGGACGCTCACAAACCATTGGGAACCTGATTATCGCCACCGGCCATGCCATGATGGGACTCAGCCTCGCTCCAGTGACC
Organism: Verrucomicrobiota bacterium; assembly: GCA_021209225.1. Classification (GTDB taxonomy): domain Bacteria; phylum Verrucomicrobiota; class Verrucomicrobiia; order Limisphaerales; family JAJOIW01; genus JAJOIW01. The sequence goes on along the minus strand of JAJOIW010000194.1, from coordinate 9,200 downwards.
GGAAAACTGGTGACAGATCTCTTATTAAATCATCCGTGGGAAATGGATGCTTCATTGCTCAACCCGGAACGATTCAACGCCCCGAACAATCCATAAAAAAAACCCGCTCAGAAAATTCCGGGCGGGGTGAGAAAGACTGAAGTTGTCTGGCTGGATTACTTTGAAGCAGCTGTGAAGTGCTTTTTGGTGTAGGCGCCCGGACAGTTCGGACAACAGAAGTTCACTTTTTCTGTTTTGGTCACGAGCATGAGTGTCTCAGCTTTGGCTGGCTCACCGGAAACAGCGCACTTGTCAGGAGCAGATGCGGTCGGAGCCACTTTCTTCACGTAGTTAGCCTGGCAGTTCCCACAACAGAAAAAATCTTTTCGCCATTGTGCAGCACAAATTTGTCGGCCACGGCTTCTTTGCCGGAGAGTGGGCACTTTCCGGGAGTCGCATTCTCCTGGATGGTTAACTTGTTCTCTTTGGCGTATTTGGCCTGGCATTTCTCGCAACAGAAATACACAGCATCGGTTTTGACATGCAGAATTTCATTTTCTGCCAGTGCGGGTTTCCCGGAAATCGGGCATGTGCCAGGTTCTGACTTTTCCTGGATGTTTAATTTTGACTGGAAGGAAGCAGAGCAGTTTTTGCAACAGAACGCCACTTCCTTGCCATTAATGTTAATGGCAGTCTCTGGATTGACAGCCTTCCCGGAAATCGGGCACTTATCATTCGAGGCAGCCATGGCAACAGATACCCCAATCAGGGCAACTACTGACAAGATCGTTTTGAGGAATTTCATGGTTTTAATTTTCTGGTTTGGTTTGGTTTGGATTTATGGGGAGTGAAAATCGACGGCATCAGTTGAGTTGCAGCAGGACCTCAGCGATGGAGAGCTCCTCACTGGCGGCGGCTGCACTATTCCCGGGAGTCGCTGTCGATTCCGAGTTGAGAAATAAGAGAACTTCTGAAATGGAGGGTCCCGAATTCACAGTCACTGCGGCAGTTTCCTGAGCAGCGGGAACCGGAGAGGACTCCGCGCTGGATAAAAACAGAACAACATCAGCAATCGTTGGACCAGATGGAGCTTCCACCTGGGACGCCTCAGGCACTACGGCAGATGCTTCATTTGAACTGAGGAATAAGATGACATCCGCAATGGATGGCCCAGCCGGAGCGGATGCCTCTTTTTTCGGTTCAGCAGCAGCAGGGGCAGCTTCAGCCTTCGGGGCTTCTTTCACTTCAGGTTCAGGTTGCTGTTTTTTCTCCTCAACAGGGGCAGCCACAGTCGCTAACTCAATTCCACGATTGATATACAGCCATGGAAGCGACTGCCTGATCGAGGCGGCTCCCGCGTCTGTGACACCAGTTTGCCAGAGGTAAAGTTTTTCCAGTGTCTGGATGCCTTTGAGGGACTCAAGTCCGGCATCAGTGACTTTGGTTCCGTATAAGTTGAGATAAGTGAGGTTTTTGAGGCCTGCGAGATGCTGGAGACCAGCGTCGGTCACAGATGTGTTGTTGAGGTTCAGGCGGGTCAGGTTGGTCAGGCCTTTGATGTGGGCCAGCCCGGCATCGGTGATAGCTGTCTTGGAGAGGTCCAGATCCGTGAGATTCTGTATGGACGAGACAGGCGCCAGAGAGTCATCCGTCACCTTGTCGCCAACCAGGCGGAAATTGGCCTGAACCCATTTGACATTCTGTGCCAGACGCATGGCCAATACGCCTTGTTCCTGAAGTTTCTCGATAGCGGATGATTCCGCTTCGGTGACTTCAGCCTCGACCAGCTGAGGTGCCGCCGCTTTCAACTGAGGCACGGGAGCTCCTGCTGCAGCCCAGGCCATCAAAGCCGATCGCTGCTCAGGTGACAATCCGTCGAGTATCGGCCGGATATCACTATTGTAATCGAATGCGGGAGGTTGTGGATTGGAGGCTTCCTGAGCAGATTCAGATGCGGAGGAATCCTGGGTGGATGCTGGGGAGATGGTGTCCACACCGGTATACTTTCCACCTTCCTCCACCCACTGTTTCAGGAGGGCTATCTGTTCTTTTTTAAGCGGCCCCCCTTTGTCTTCCGGCGGCATGAGATCTTCGTCATCCGCAGGCAGGATCACCCGTTGATACAATTCCGAATCATCCAGATTTCCGGGAACGATGGCGGACTTGTGCGCAAATGCTTCCGTGTCGAGTCGAAGTTTTCCCTTGGACTTTTCAGCACCATGGCAACCAATACAGTTGTCGCGCAGGATGGGAAGGATGTCTTTGGCAAAATTGACTTCAGCCTGGGCTGAACCAATAGCAACGCTGGTTGCCAATGAGGCTGCTAAGAGGATTCTTTTCATATTAAACTAAACCTTTTATTTGTCGTTTCGGACTTCAAGATTGACCTGAATCTTACCACAAATGCCTGAATATAAAACCATAATTCATGAAAAACTCAGGGCGTCTGACCAGATGGACAGTTTTATATCGGTCGAAACCGGAGAAAGTTACGGAAAAGTGCGACAGCCTTTGCCCGGTGACTGATGGTGGACTTGACCGGGTCCCCCAGCTGGGCCATGGATTGGTCATGGCCCGCGGGTATGAAAATGGGGTCGTACCCAAAGCCCTGATCACCGGTTGGGGACATGGCGATAGTTCCTTCGCAGGATCCCTCAAAGCAGTGGACAGACCCCGATACCATTTCAATGGTTGCCAATACGCAGACAAACCGTGCCCCTCTTTGGATTTCCGGGACTCCGTCGAGGGCATTGAGAAGTTTTTGGATATTGGCTTCGTCCGGGGCATTTCCGGATGAAGCCGGATCCACTGAGGCATATCGGGCAGAATGAACGCCGGGTTTGCCATCGAGAAAATCGACGGCCAGGCCACTGTCATCAGCCATCACCCACAAAGGACGATGGCGCAGTTCAGAAAATATGACATGTCCGGCATGGTTGCTCCGGAGGTGCTGAGACAAGGCAGCCGCTTTCAGGACAGCATTTTCTGTGAAGGTCATCCCGTCCTCCACGGGTTCAGCGTACCCGGGAAATTGGGCCGGACTCCAAATGCGATCCGGACTCGTTTCCATCAGCGAGGCGATTTCAGCGAGCTTATGCTTATTCCCGGTGGCAACAGCAAGGTTCCATTCCATATGGGAATTATTCCTCCTGAAATCTCCGGTGGAAAGGGAAGATTATGCTTCCACGAATATTTAAACCTTCGTCACCCGGGTGTGCACCGCAAAAAATCCGCTTGTTGCCGGCTTCGCCACCCAGAGGCGGGCGGTCGTGTCTGAGGTGGTGGGAGTGAATGAGGTTTGATCGAGGGTCGAGGTCGCTGATGAGGCAAACTGGACTGCCAGCCAATCCTCACCCAGGGACTCCCGATACATGACGGAGTAGGTGATGGCCTGCCTGGCGGTGAACCTCAGTTCAAGCCGGTCAGCCGCTGAATCCACAGGACTCAGAATAACCGAATAGCCCAACCTTGGAACTTCCACAGCCAGTTCTCCCATCGACCCCACGTCGCTTCGGAATACTGTTTTGTAGGATTTCAGATTGACCCGGGCGTCCCCACTGATACGGGTTCCATTGTGCTGCCAACGCGATCCATGAGTCGGGCAGAATAAAACCGAACCCTGGCTCTCCACCAGAAAACCATTGTGCGTGCAACTCGAATCGACGACCCAGTAATTCCCCTCTGAGGAACGCGTGATCAGGAGAGGAAAGAAGTTCGTGTTGGCTGAGCGTTGCTCCGGGCGACGCCCAGTAATCCCACATAAGCCCAGGCGCAAGGTCTGGCCGTTGGTCTGCAGCTCAGGGTAGTTTTCCACCTTCAACTGAACATAGCCAGCTCCAGTGGCCGGCTCGGGAAGTAATGCTCCAAAAACAGCGTTTGTGCAGGCCTTGACAACCGCACACCCGGCAGCGGCTGTATAGGCGAACGATTCTATAAAATCACGCCGGCTGGACGCGACCAATGAGATTTTTTTCGGCTCCATTCTGATACAATTAATCGATAATAATTCGGCCGGATCGGGAAATCTGTCAATAGCGTGAAGTGAGACAGAGAATCCACAAACAGGACAATCAACTTTCCCGGGAGATTTCTGTGAATCGATTTTTGTCCTGGTCTTTCCGGACGCGATCTGCAGGAAAGATGCGGCCATTCATGGCGATATAGACGCCATGGTCCATGACCTGAACTGCCCCGAGTGCCATTCCAATATTGAACATCGCATCTGAATTTTTAAATCCAGCCGGCTGCAATGCACCGGTGAGAAATATTGTTTTTGCCGGGATGCTGGCCAAAGCCTTGGCAGTAAGCACCATGGTATCGGTGCCATGGGTGATGAGAATGTGCTCCTCAGGGGAACTTTCAACCGCCGATCGGATGCATTCTCTATCGTCATCCGTCAGCTCCAGGCTGTCTTTCCGCATCAGTGAAGTGACTTCATAGCCCAGCTCAAGATCCAGTTCATTCAGAAGTTGGATTATATGCGGGGGACCAACCTGGTAATGACTCTTCGCATCAAAATAAATTTTGTCTATCGTTCCCCCAGTTGTGAAAATCCGGATCCTGCCTGTCATCCACTGACACATCGTATGATTGGCGGCTTCCCTTGAGCTCCCAGTCCGGGATGAAATAATCCGCCTGAATCAGAATGGCACGTCCGGAAGCCCCATGGTTGAATCCTGTCCCGAAGCCCCATGGATATTGCTGGCAGGCTAATTTTTGGGATTGGATGGATTTCGAACAACCGCCAGCGACCAGTTCAGTCCTACATAAACTCCGTGTGCCTCGAAATCCTGAGATCCACCCAGCGAAGGCTGATCCCAGATTGAAAAGGCATACTCGGCAAAGGTGCGGAGTTCGGGGCGTATGCGATACTGGAGCCTGAGTGAAGCGCGCTGCCACGCGTATTGCAGGCCATCGGCGAAAGCAAAGTTGCCATCACCATCCTGAAAGTTGGCGGCGGAAAAGTCGTAAGCGGCGGAGATATCCGTTTTGGGGGAGAGAATGCGTCCCCATCGTGTTCCCGCCCACCACGTCCAGCCCTGATAGGGGCTGACACCCGGAAAACCATTGGCAAATGCTGACAGGTCCCAGTAGGTCGCAGAACCATGCACCATTCCCGTCCAGCCATTCGCCGGTATCCACGCTATGTTCATCCCGGATGAATGAAGATCAAAATCCGCAGAATTGACCGATCCACCGGGCGAAATCAAATCACCATTGAAATCGTTCGCTGGATCCGTGGCGACATCGATTTGTGATGTGCTCCATTGATAGTGAGTTTCGAGGCTCCAATCTGAGGCGGGAGACCATGAGACCCGCCCTTCCACATCAAATAGGTTATCCTCACGATTCCGGAGAAATGCTGAGTATCCGGTCCCGGGCCCACCAAACCGTTCATCGATAGGGTTATCGTAGCTCACGGAGTCGTTTGTGTATCGGGCGCGCACATGAATCCCCACTTGAGATACTGGACGATAACGCCAGCCCGCTGTGTATTGTTGACGGTGCTGGCTGGCTTCAGTCAACCGGTTCACCTGCGTGTCCAGGAATTCCGATTGATCGTAGCGGGTCTGGCGGAATTGAGACGACGCATAAAAAACCTGTCTCGGAATTTTGGTGTACTGGACGGTTAAGGATTCTGACAACCGGAATTGGTCCCACCCGGTATCCAGGTTCTGGGGAGCCGCTCCGGGAAACGGCACAACAAATCCTGCCCCATTCTGAGTCAGCCAATCAAATTGCAGTCCCGCGGTGAGAGAAAGGCCATTGTCCCAGGTGCCACCATGCAGGTTAAGGTTGCCTAATTGTGAATGCTGGTTGAGCACGATCCCCTGCCCAACCGGTCCTTGGAAGGCAAAATTATTATTGAAGATCACTGTGTTTTCAGCAAAGACGGATTGCCCTTCCATCATGGAAAAGGAATGCCCCGCAGTGAGAAGCCACTGTTTGGGCAACTGCTTTTGCATGCGGATGGAATTGGATCCGCGCAGAGAATCCCACGTGATGTCCCTGTCAATGCGCTGCTCGGGATCCACGACTCCCTGAGTGAACGATCCAAACTGACTGATGGTTTCATCGACTCTCACCCAGTCAATGTCTGCCTGATCTTCCCAAGCAAAATCCTCGCTGAAATCTGTTCCTATCCGCAATGTCAACCGGTGTTGCTCATTGTTCTGCAACTTCTGCGATGGCCTCATGGCCCTCAAGGTGAAATTGCCATTGATATCATCCGCTGCTTCACCAAAGGATAATAAAGACTTGGTGCCATCAATACCCCGATAGTCATACCCAATATAAATATCCGGCCCGTCATCCTGATTGATGCCAGACTCAAACCAGAAATGTTGATGACGACGGTCGAATCGGCCTGGAGCAGTGAATGTCGACGGAGTCAAGCCCCTCTGATACCCTCCAGTGGTCGTGTCAAAAGTTAACCACTGCTCAATCCCTGACTGGAACCATGGCCCTTTTGGCTGTTCGTATCCCAAAAGTACTTTGAACTCCTCCGGATGGGTCCAGACAGACCCCTCTGTATACCAGGCCCCTCCTTTACCATCAGGGTGGTAGAGAGAAAATGAGGAAATTCCCAGGGAATCATCTTCGCGGAAGCCATGCAATTGACGGAACTGGTTCTTATTTCCATCAACCGACCAGATGCGTCCCGTCACTCCCAGGGAAGTTGTCACAGTGACCGATGAATCCTCATCCCAAGGCAGTTCCTGGTCAATCCATGCCCGGAACACCGCCACATCATCCCGCCCCATCGCGTCACCTTTGCCAATCGGTGGCATCTCCATCTCCTCCACCGCATGAGCCAGAAAATGAAGCAATGGACTTTGAAGACCATTCCCCACAACCACGTTTCCCCCGTAATCTCCAGACTCAATAACCAGATCGCGGGAAGTCATCTGATAGGACGACTTGGGATTTTTTTCTCCGTGACAACTCAGACAATGCTTTTCAATCAGCGGTTTAATATCCGTCAGAAAATCAACCGGCCGATCTGCCGCTTCGGGAATTCGTGAGAGATCCACCCCTTCTGCCCAATCCTCATCATCCTGAGCCCGGGATTCAGGGGCCATCGGCATCCCACATATCAGAAAAAATGCAAGGAACCTCCACTTCCAGATGGAAACACAACGGGAAAAACTATGGGTGAATCTTTTCATGGCGGCGTTTCAATACAGGAGTGTTGGGTGAACATTGGATCCATGAACGGCGGTGTGGCATCCGGAACTCCAGCAGGTTCCCTGGCTTATATAAGCACTATGATCAACCGCCCCAATAAACACGTTCCCTGAAGCAACCGCTGGACCAGCTACCTGTGCATGGCAGCGCAAACAAAGATTCGGCCCCGGTGCGGTCAATAATTTCCGGTTCGCCGCCCCGTGAACCTGATGACAGGTCTGGCACCCATCCGCCATTGCCGCATGCTCAAATATAAATGGCCGGGCAGTGGATGGATGGCACCGGCCACAAAACTCACGATTCTCACGCACAACCATCCCCCCGGCAGGTCGGAAAATATGCGGACCATGAGGGTCGTGACAATCCACACAACTCATCCGGCCTTCCAACACAGGATGATGATACGGAAACTGAAATTGGGAATGCTGAGTAATATGACACTTTAAACAGGCTTCCGGGTTCCGACCCGGATTAACGATCAAGCCCGGTTCTCTCCCACCCGATGCCGCATGCAGACTCCCGGCTCCATGACAACTTTCGCACCCGGTTTCGCCGGATCTTTCCAGCCCATCAAGGTCTGCTTTGTGAAACATTCCATGCAGGCTCGCCCCAAAAATCCGGGTCTTTTCGGCATGGCATGTCTCACATGAACTGTTTCCCACAAACTCAGCCGACTCAATAACCGGAGGCTGGTGAAGGGTCACATTGCGGTCCTGGCACGCAGATAATAAAAATACCAACCCCACAATGCACATGGCCGTGACAGAATGGGACGCAGCAGCTCGATCAAAGAACTTCATTGATAAGTGTTTCATCATCAGCCACATGTCCCGGCATACCCCCAACGAGGAAAGCCTGACACCCGGACTGAATTTTTTCCCTGAACCTGAACCTTAATACTCGGACAGACTCCCCGGAGTCAACGAGAAGAGGCAAAAGAATGCGGATAGAACGCCTCATTCCCACAAAACTCACACACGGTTCCCAAAACCAGTCCCACCTCAGGCCGGAAAAGCAGGGTACCCTTCGTTAAGAGCACACCAACCATCATTCCACCGCACTTCACCCAGTTACCGGCCCACACAAAAAACCCGCGATCAACTCAAATCGCGGGAAAAATAAAAAAATGAAGTAATGAAAAAATTGTTATTCGCGCTCGGACTTTGGCTTCCAAGTGCGTTTCATGGGTTTGACTATCAGTCCTTTTTTGATGGCGCTGGCAGCGACGCGGACGTATTTGACCTCGCCATCGATGACGCACTTGACGCGCTGAAGGTTTGGGATCCACCGACGCTTGGTTGTCTTCACAACGTGGGTACCGATACCGCCCTCTTTCTTAGCCTTTCCGCTGCGAATGATTCTCCGACCTTTGATAGGTCTCTTACCTGTTAGTGGACAAATACGTGCCATGTGTTTTCCCGTTCAAAAGGGAGCTGATTCAATCACCGACTTCTCAATCCCGCAAGCATTTTTTTAAAGCTTTTTCATCCATGCTTTTTCACAGGCCAACCGGGATATTGATCCCTATGGGCTCCGGAGAATCAGACGCCAGTCGGGACCCTTCGTTGACGGACACCGAGCGGGTGAACGAAGTCACTGCCAGCCAGGCCAGATCGTGCACCCTTCTCATGGGATGCTCAGGCACGAATACCATATCTCCCTCAGCCAGCTGAATGTCCGCAGTGTGGGCCTCGATGATCTGAGCCACATCCACGACCAATAGACTGGGTGAAGCGAGTGAGCCCCGCACTATGGCAACCTGCTTGAAGTAAGCTTCAGGCCGGAAACCACCGGCTGCTGCCAGAGCCTTGAGCAAGGTCAAAGACCCCTGGAACCGCAGAGCCTGGGGACGATTCACCGAGCCCAGCACAAAAATTTCACCTTTGCTGGTGCTGGGCAGATAAATGAAATCGCCTGGCAGTATAGGTAAGCGGCTTAGTTGTGAACCCGTGGATAAGAGGGTATCAAAGTCTATGGGCACAAACTCCCCATCACGCAATAGAAACGCTTTTTCAAGTGCCGCCAGATATTCG
>JAJOIW010000024.1 GCA_021209225.1 Verrucomicrobiota bacterium | reverse complement strand
ATAAAGGCATGAACGTGGGTGCGTACCCACTGGAGATTCAAATTGAGGCGCTGAACCTTCACGAGCGTCTCTTGCGCAATCTTAATCATGAGTCACGGCGCATGGTGCAGGAGATCTGTTGCCACGGCGAAGGGCTGAACGAATATGAAGCCGCGCGCGGCTGGCGCAAAGGCTATGGCATCATCCGCCTACGTGAAGCACTGGACGAACTGGTGGAGTCATTCAGACGTTTGCGCGAACCTCGTCGTTGACAGCAGGTGCACCTAGATGGTATGTGATTATACATCATCCAAGAATTGTTTCTACGCAACCTGCTCGTCCCGAGGCGGGTTTTTATTGTTCACTCCCTGCCGCTCGGCGCGGCTTTCCGCCCATCTCCCGCTACCCCACGTCGCATCGGCAAGCCACGGGTCCTTCCCGTGCATAGAACGTAGTGCGGGGGGGCAAAGCCGCGCCACTTTTTTAGCGACAGCCTAAAAATCCGGGTTCGCAGTTCGCACTCGGTTCGCACCTGAGAATATCCATGACCGATCTTTCCATCACCGACTACTCTGTCGAGAAGCTGATTCCCTACGTGCGTAATGCGCGCACGCATTCGGATGAGCAGATCGCGCAGATCATGGCATCGATTGCGGAGTTCGGTTTCGTGAATCCGATCCTAATTGATCAGCACCAAGGCATCATCGCAGGGCATGGTCGTTTGCTCGCGGCGCAGCGGCTGGGTATGAAAGAAGTCCCCGCCATCATGCTCGCACATTTGAGCGAGACACAAAAACGCGCGCTGATCATCGCCGATAACCGCATCGCCATGAATGCGGGATGGGATGAAGAAATGCTGCGGCTGGAACTGACCGACCTGCAGGCGGAAGATTTTAATCTGGACATTATGGGCTTCAGCGAGGACGAGCTGGATAAGCTACTCGCCCCCATGACGGAAGTTGGCGAGACGGAAGATGATGCGGTGCCGGAGGTCGAAGCCGTTGCCATCAGCACGCCCGGAGATCTGTGGTTGCTGGGTTCGCACCGTTTGCTTTGCGGCGACTCCACCAAGCTGGATGCGGTGGAGCGTGTGCTGGGTGGTAGCCTTGCCGACATGGTATTTACCGACCCGCCCTATAATGTGAACTATGGAGCTACCGCCAAAGATAAAATGCGCGGCAACAAACGCACCATAAAAACGACAATCTCGGTGCGGAGTTTGAGGAATTCCTGCTGGAGGCCTGCACCAATTTTGTCGCTGTGTGCAAGGGGGCGATTTACATCTGCATGTCGTCCTCGGAACTCGACACGCTACAAAGCGCCTTCCGCAAAGCGGGTGGCCACTGGTCAACCTTCATCATCTGGGCGAAAAACACCTTCACCATTGGCCGCGCCGATTACCAGCGCCAGTACGAGCCGATTCTCTATGGCTGGAAAGAAGGTAGTGACCATTTCTGGTGCGGCGCGCGCAATCAGGGCGATGTGTGGTTCTTCAACAAGCCTGTGTCCAACGACCTCCACCCCACCATGAAGCCGGTTGAGCTGGTGCAGCGGGCAGTGGAAAATTCAAGCAAGAGCCGTGATATCGTCCTCGACAACAGGTCCATCCCCCATTCCCGGCATGATGGATAGTGAAAAAGATCCCATCATGATCCACTCATCCATCAATATCCCGATTCACTCCGGAAAATACTCCTCACTTCAGTCCAAATCCAAAAACACAGTCTATGCACTCAAAGAGGATGAGGAAAATATTCGTATCACTCAAATCGCCCGATTGAAAATGGCCCATTCAAAATTAATGAATGCCATACGTCAGGTCACCGAATTGGAAAATTCCATTATCCCGGTCAGCCAGAATTCCATTGATATTGCCGAGCAGAGTTACCGGTCGGGAATACTGAATATCGATCAGTTAATCAATTCCAGAAAAAACTATCTGGACGCATTGCTCCTGAAAAACCGCTCCATTGTCGATGCAGGTATTCAGCTGGCCGAACTCAACTTTCTCACCGGGGGTCGTCTCAAATCCCCTCAACTCATCCCATCTCATACTCCAGTTTCTCAGTTGCCTTATGAAAATTAAATATATAAATAACAGTGTTTTTCTTATTATTGGTCTTTTTGCAGGAGGTCTGATTCACCATGGATTCTTTAAATCCCCGCACAGTCATTCAAGTGACCCATCCGCACCAGTCAGCGCGGGAGCGAATCCACCGGATTCTCTTGCTTATACTTGTTCGATGCACCCGCAAATCCGGCTGACCGATCCCAATGCCTTGTGTCCAATATGTGCCATGGCTCTCATCCCGGTTTCCAACAACAACCAGGAGGACCTCCCCCCAGGGATGATCCGGCTCTCCGACCGTGCCCGGCAATTGGCTCAGGTCGAATCCTCCCCAGTTGAAAGGCGCTACGTCGAATCAGAAATACGCATGGTTGGAACCATTGAACTCGATCCATCACGGCTGTCCTCCATCTCTCTCAGAGTGTCCGGCCGATTGGAGAAAGTTTATGTCGAATATAAAGGTGTTCCAGTTAAGGATGGGGACCATTTATTTGATATATACAGTCCGGATCTCATCGCGGCACAGGAGGAATACCTCACTGCCTTGAAGTACAATAAATCCAGTGCTCGCATCAGCGAAGATAAACTGGCCTTGCTTGGCCTGAACCCCAGCCAGATTCTACAATTGTCCGAACTTGGAAAAACCACTGACATCTTGACAGTCAATTCCGCTGAAAATGGTCTCGTCATCGAAACCTCAGCTGTCGAAGGGAAATATTATAAGGAAGGGGATCACCTCTATACTATTGCCGACCTCTCCACCGTCTGGGTCATGCTTAAAGCCTATGAATCCGATATGCCCTGGCTCCACTATGGCCAGTCCGTCGAGATTAAAAGTGATGCCATTCCTGGAACAACATTCTCCGGCCGGATTGCCCTGATTGACCCGATCCTGGATACCCGCACCCGAACCATTGGAATCCGTGTCAATCTTTCCAATCCGTCCGGTCAATTCAAACCAGGAATGTTTGTTCGTGCGATTGTGCGGGCCGCTCTGAATGATAAGGGGTTAGTCAGAGATACCAATCTATCCGGTAAATGGATCAGCCCAATGCATCCGGAAATCGTCAAGGACCAGCCGGGTCAGTGCGATATTTGCGCTATGCCCCTTGTCAGTGCCGAATCTCTTGGATTTGCCAACCCTGACCATAACGGATTCTCCGCCCCGCTGGTTATCCCCTCTTCAGCCGTGTTGCTGACCGGCAGAAGAGCGTTTGTGTATGTCGATCATGGTCGCGGTATCTTTGAAAGCCGTCTCATCACCCCAGGACCTGAAGCCGGAGACTTTTATATTGTCAACCAGGGACTTGATGAGGGTGAAAATGTCGTGACCCGGGGAAACTTCAAAATCGATAGCTCCCTTCAGTTACTCAAATCCGGCGGCATGATGGGCCTCAATATCGGAGAGAACCCAGCGCCAGAACACACATCGTCATTGCCCGAGTCACTCATTTCCCCCTGGCAGAGCCTTTTGAATAAATACTCGATGATTCAGGATTCTCTGAGCCGCGATCAAAGTGCTCCAGCAATCGAGGAAATACGACTTCTGGCCAAAATTTTTGATCCTGTCGACATTACATCTCTCGATTCATCATTGGCTGAACATTGGAAAAATCTGCACAGCCCTATCCTCAATGCTGCATCATCCCTCCCTGATGATGCCTCAATTGCCGCGGTGCGCGACGCTTTTCTGGCAATATCCGTCGCTTTTGAAAAATTCATCCATATATACGGAAACCCGCTTCCCGAACCTGTATTCCAATTCAATTGCCCCATGGCTTTTGCTGGAAAGGGGGCCAACTGGCTCCAATTATCCAATACCTTGGCCAATCCATATTACGGAAAATCCATGCTTCGATGCGGATCCCTCATGCACACATTTCAATCACACTAATGTCATTCAGGACTTTTGATCTTTATTTATGAAACCAAATCCACACACCACAAATTCCCCTGTCCCCGATCCCCCAAAGAACAGACTGATCGCCTGGTGCCTGGAGAATCCATTTGTCATTGTACTTCTGGGATTATTGACCTGTGGATGGGGAGTGATGGTGGCTCCTTTTGACTGGGATATTTTCGGACTGCCCCGCGATACTGTGGCTGTCGACGCTATCCCAGATATCGGAGAAAACCAGCAGATTGTTTTTGCCCGATGGGATGGTCGTTCCCCTCAGGACATTGAAGATCAGGTCACTTATCCATTAACAGTGACCCTGTTGGGCCTCTCCAATGTCAAAACCATACGCAGCTACTCAATGTTCGGCTTCACTTCCATTTATGTCATCTTTGATGAAAAAGCCGATTATTACGATTGTCGCAGCCGGATATTGGAAAAACTGAATAGCTTATCCAGTGATATGCTTCCGCCCGAGGTGACTCCCGTACTCGGTCCTGATGCGACTGCTCTGGGGCAGGTTTTCTGGTATACCCTGGAAGGATTAAATGATCAGGGAGAAGCAGTGGGTGGCTGGGACTTGGAAGAATTGCGCCGGACCCAGGATTGGTATGTCAGATACGCCTTACTTTCATCACCAGGTGTCAGTGAAGTCGCCTCCATTGGTGGATTCCAGAATGAATACCAGGTCGATGTCGACCCGGACGCCATGCGGGCTTTCAAGGTGTCGCTCGAAGATGTATTCCAGGCCGTTCGCAAATCCAACTCAGAGGTCGGGGCCAAATCCATCGAATACAATAGTGTCGAATATATCATCCGTGGATCGGGTTTTGTAAAATCCCTGGAGGATATCAGGCGGTCCGTCGTCAAAGTCGTGGATGATGTTCCTGTATATATTGAAAATGTTGCTCATGTGAGCCTGGGGCCAGCCAACCGCCGCGGTGCCCTGGATAAAGAAGGCACCGAGGCCGTCGGAGGGGTCGTCATCGCACGCGCTGGCCAGAATCCTATGCAGGTCATAACTGAATTAAAAAATAAAATCGCCGAAATCTCCCCCGGTCTCCCAACTAAAAAGTTGCCTGATGGCCAGATAAGCAGGATTTCCATTGTTCCTTTTTACGATAGAAGTATCGTTATTCATGAAACCCTGCAGACATTGAATAATGCCCTGGTGCAGGAAATTCTGATCACTTCAATCGTGGTCATTCTCATGGTCGGTCACATCCGGAGTTCAATCCTGATCAGTATCATGCTGCCCATCTCCATTCTGGCTGTATTTATTCTCATGAAGTTTTTCAAGGTGGATGCCAATATTGTCGCTCTGTCAGGAATCGTCATCGCCATTGGCACTATGGTCGATATTGGTATAATCCTTACCAATAACATTCTGCATTCTATAAACATCCGCCAACCAGACCATTCCATTCGGAATTCCGTGTTGAAAGCCGCCTCTGAGGTTGCTGGTCCAATAGCCACCACAGTCGCCACCACCGTCCTCAGCTTTATACCGATTTTTGCCCTGGAGGCGGCCGAAGGGAAGCTGTTCCGTCCTCTGGCATTCACCAAGAGCTTTGCATTGATTGTCTCCCTCGTCCTGTCTATGACTCTCCTGCCCGTCCTGGCTTCAATCCTGTTGGGGATTAGAATGAAGTTTTCCACAAACTATAGACATCGGGCAATCATGGAAAACTCGGTTTGGACAATCAGTGGGATTTTTCTCATTATTGTGTCTCTCCTGCTGCCGGATTTCTCCATTATTCCCAATTTAACCACTCAACTGTTATTGAAATCTTTCGGGGTTGCAATGCTGGCTGCCGGGATTCTCTTTTTCTTCCTCAGCATACTGCTTCCATCGCATACCGCTCATATAAATCGGATAAAACCTTTTTTCATAGCCTTTGCCAGTCTCATTATTTTAAGTCAATCCTGGTCTCCTCTGGGATACGCCTATTCATCCATCTCTCAACTGACTTTTGTATGTCTCATCGTCGCTGCATCGCTGGGTGGTTTCAAGCTGATTGAAATTTTCTATCCTCCCACCATGAAATATGTCCAGTCCTATGCCTGGGCATTCATGCTGATTCCCGTGCTGTGCCTCGGAGCCATGTGTCTGATATGGTTTGGAGCTCCCGGATTGTTTGGAGATGAATTTCTGAAATCCCGAATCGGCCAGATCATCAAAAAGAATTTTCCAGGCCTCGGAAATGAATTTATGCCTTCTTTGGATGAGGGCACATTTTTATATATGCCAACAACTTTACCTCATGCCTCAATTGGAGAATCCATGGATGCATTGAGAATTCAGGACATGCTTATTGCTAGTCTGCCTGAAATTTCCTCAGTTGTGGGCAAAATTGGGCGGGCCGATACAGCTCTGGATCCTGCGCCCATTTCCATGGTTGAAACCATTATTGAATATTCCCCCGAGTTTTTTCTCGATAATAATCAATCGCCGGTTCTTTTTGAATTTGATGCATCCGGAATTGATTTCCAGCGGGATATGGATGGAAATGAACTTCAGGCAGCGGATGGTTTACCATATTTCGTTCAAGGCAAATATGTCAGAGACTCCACAGGAAAATTAAAGCCTGATGCCAGTGGAAGGCCATTTCGACTTTGGAGGCAACCATTGGACCCTTCTATAAATCCTGATCGCGCATCCTGGCCTGGGATTCGCAATTCCAATGATATCTGGGAATCCATTGTGGCGGTGGCCCATATTCCCGGTTCCACTTCCGCTCCCAGGTTGCAACCCATTTCAGCTCGTATAGTAATGCTTCAGAGTGGCATGCGATCGCCCATCGGAATCAAAGTGAAAGGGCCATCCTTGGATACCATTGAACAATTTGGAATTGAACTGGAGCAGTTGATTAAACATGTGCCGGGGGTGAGTCCGGATACGGTCATAGCTGATCGCATTGTCGGGAAACCATATCTGGACGTCATTATTGACCGGGAAGCAATTGCCCGATATGGATTGTCTGTTGCCCAGATCCATCAGGTCATGGAGGCCGCCATCGGCGGAATCCCAATCACCAGAACAGTCGAAGGTCGTGAGCGGTACAATATCCGGGTCCGCTATCAAAGGGAACATAGGGATCATATCGAAGCCCTGCATAAAATACTCATCCCAACCCCACAAGGACTTCAGATACCTCTCACACAATTGGCACATATAGAATACCGCCGCGGACCACAGAATATCAAAAGTGAAGATACTTTTCTCATCAGCTATGTTCTCTTCGATGGGAAGTCAGGAATTTCAGAATCAGAAGTTGTACAGAATTGCCAGAACGCCATTCAACGACACATACAATCCGGAGATCTGACTTTGCCCTCTGGTGTGAGCTTTGAATTTGCTGGCAATTACCAGAATCAGATCCGATCTGAAAAGCGTTTGTTAATCGTCATTCCAATAGCACTTATATTTATTGTCATTATTCTGTATCTGCAATTTGGCTCAGTCACTGAGAGCCTCATTGCGTGCAGTGGTGTTGTGCTTGCCTGGGGCGGGGGATTTATTTTGCTGTGGCTATTCAACACCGATTGGTTCATGAATTTCTCGATATCTGGAATTCACATGCGGGAGTTGTTTCATATTCAATCCTATAATCTCAGTGTAGCTGTATGGGTGGGTTTTCTGGCTGTTGCCGGAATTGCCACAGATGATGGTGTCATTATGTCATCCATTATCAAATCCGAACTGACCGATAAAAAATTCAAATCCGTGAGTGATTTAAGGTCATTCATAATATCGAGTGCTCAACGCCGGGTGAAACCGTGCCTTATGACCTCGGCAACAACCATCCTGGCCTTATTGCCAGTGCTCATGTCGAAGGGAAGGGGAGCGGACGTCATGATTCCCATGGCAATCCCATGTATTGGTGGAATGATCATGTGCCTTCTGAGTCTCCTCATCGTTCCCATGATGTTAGGGAGTATCCACGAATTCGCCTGGAGACGAAATATATCAATAACATCCGCTCGAAGAATAGCTCTGGCTACCTTGTTTATCCTGCCTCTGATATATTCTGCCCGAAGCGCGCGGAAGGAAACCGCAGATGTGCCTCACCGATCGTCATAACCACAATTGGGTGGTTCCCATTCAACCAGGTACTCATCATACTCTCCGTTGTCTTCCCGCCTGCACGTCCGCGAGATAGTAACTTTGGTATGATAGAACTCACCAAGACCATATAATATTCCCACCACAAATTGGGACAATCCCTCACGGTGCGTCGCATACTGTAATTTCAAACTATGCGAGGCTCTCTCTCTGACCCGGAATGTGGGTGGTTTGAAATTCGGGAATATCATCTCCAATCGACTATGAAAATTCGGTAGATGGTCCAGAAATTCTCCAAACCCCAACCCATGGCGGGTCATCAGATCCGCATATTCTATTCTTGCCACACCCATCACCCAGTAATTACCAAAATCCTCGAGCACTTTCTCCACTGGCTCGCCCATGGTTTTACTTGCACTGGCCACCAGATTATAAGTCAGTTCATCCGGGTAAGCTTGATTGCTGATGAAAATCTCATCCTCCATTCCCGCCGCCATTAATATTTTCTGCCAGGTCATTTTGCCACATTTCTCGATGACCATGCCTTCTATCGCTTTGTTTACCATGCCATACATGCGGATTTTTATGTTTGTCCTGATCTTATCTCACTGTGAAATCAGTCCATTCATTCCAGTGTGATCACGGAAGAAGTGACGTGAAACTGTCTCAATTTGAAGCATGTCTGGTGCCAGGTCTCATTCGGCACATTCCAGGCACACACCAACATGGTTCCCTCTCATTTGTAGGTCTTTTTCTCAGTCACGCCTGAAAAATTTTCAGGAATATATGAAAAAATTACAGCCACGCAGGGGACGTGACTGTAATTCTTTCAATCTTGAGGTGAGCCTCCTCTCAGGATTTTCACCCCTCAATCTAGGGTTGCCGGATTTGAATAAGGGTGTTTCATTTCCGGCCAGGGGTCGATATATGATAAGGAATTGGATAACTTTGTCGTCAGCTCTCCACTACTTCCGTATAGGTCTGCTCATCAGAATTAATAGCCGGTAACTCACCGGTCTCACATTCATTCAAATCGCATTAAGCAATCCCTGACTCATCAACCTCGGAAATTAGTGGTTTTCACCAACTTCATCAATTTCACATCATTTACTATGCCAATTATATCAATACCGGTTTTTATCCGCATTAGTCCCGGTTTATAGCGGATGTATGTGTTTCAATAGCCAAAATTTACCCGGATCTCTGAAAATGTTTCAGTCGTTTATTTTCAGTGCCCCTGAATTTTTTACATCTTCAACCCGCTCCCCACACCAGCCATGAATGCCCCCACTTCTTGCGCAATCCGAACACAATTTTTTACTACGCTAAATTCAAATAATTGAAACGAACAACATTCAAATACTCCATTGTTCACTTGGGTGTCCTGTTCTGACCTGAATCGCCGGACTCCACTTCACGGACTGGTTTCCATTTCCAGGGGTAAGGCTCTCCCATATTTGAAACCGCTTTGATTACCCCGTTTAACCTCCGCCTGCTTCTGTGGATAAAAATAAAAAAACCACCCATACAGGTGGTTGTGCAGCATTCAGGCTTGAATCCACGCTTTATCCGAGCATGCGGTATTCGCGATCCTTGACTATCCCTGGCATTGGCACCGGGTAGCGGCCATCGCTGTCAGGCATCAATGGGGAGTCTGAATCCATGGTCAGTTTATCCGCATCCGGACACATGTCATGCTCATGGTTGAGCATCTGATCAAATGTGATCACTTGCCCGGTGTGTGCCGCCATGCGTCCCATGGATGAAGCCACACTCGCATAAACTCCACGCTCAACTTCATTATACGGCTTGTTGTTGCGGATGGCGTCTATCAAGTCATTCCATTCCAATTGATACGGGTTCTCCTCAGGTTGTGGAAACTCCCAGGTCATTTCACTGCGCGACATATTCTGCCCGCTGAACGTGCGACACTTGCCCGGAGCGTGGCCTGAGGTTGATACTATGCCAGATCCTTTTGTGCCATGCACATAACTCGCAAATTCATTGTGGCAGCCAATCACATTCCGCCCATACATCAGAAGTTTCGTCCCGTCCGCATAGGTGTATTCCACCGAGTAGCTGTCGAAATTCTGGTCGATGTAATCCATCCGATAGTGACGTCCTCCTGTCGCCTGGCAACGCACTGGCCATGCATTTTTCATCCAGGACGTCTCATCCACCTGGTGGATGTAAAATCACTGTAGTTCCCCCCACTCAACCAGATAAATCCATGAAAATATTTAATCTGATGCATCAACGGTGACAGATCCTCTTTGTTGGGTTCCACAAATCCAACCAATGGCCCCGACATCCGATAGGCCCGCATCAACAAAACATCCCCAATTTGTCCATCCATGACACGTTTGTGAAGTTCCTGACGGGCCCGGCAGTGGCGCACCATCAGCCCAACCCCCACCTTGAGGTTTTTTGCAATAGCCTTCTTGTTCAACTCAAGCATCTTCCGGGACGTAGGCCCATCCGGAGTCACTGGCTTTTCCATGAAAACATGGACCCCTTTCTCAATGGCATACGCATAATGCACCCATCGGAATGCACATGGGGTCGTGAATATGGCCACATCCCCGGGCTTCAAACAATCAATCGCCTGTTTATACCCATCAAATCCAATAAACTGACGGTCCGCCGGCACATCCACTGTTTTCTCATGCTGACGCTTGAGCGTCCGATAACTGTTTTCCAGCCGATTGGGAAAAACATCTGCCATGGCAACAAGCTTTGTGCGGCCGTTGGGCACACTGAGTGCATTGTCCGCAGCGCCAGTTCCACGGCCTCCACAGCCAATCAATGCAACTTGAATGGTATCATCATCCGCAGCATGCACGTGGGGAAGACTGACACCGGCCAATGCTGAAATCGCGGCAACTTTGCCTGTCGTCTTGATGAATTCACGACGATTGTCCTTACTATCCAGGTTGGGATTCATAAGCAGATTATTCTCCGATTAACGCTCCAAGTCAATATTCATCCTCTGGATCTCTCATTCTCTCTCTTGAATATTCCTCTCAAATGTGTTGTCCTATTGCCATGAAATTACTCCGATGCCTGCAACTTCTGGCTGTTTCCGTTGGTTTGGGTTTTCTGTCCTGGGGCGGCTGCTCCACGGTATCGGAAACCGGACGGAGCCAGTTCAACCTCATGAGCGATGCTCAGGCTAATCAGATGGGCTTCTCAAGCTTCAATCAGCTCAAAGCCGAGGTTCCAATTTCATCCAATCCTGAATTAAACAGCCTGGTCACCAGAGTCGGGCAACGCATCTCCTCCGTCGTCGATCTCCCAGGCGCAGAATGGGAATTCGTCGTATTCGACAGCCCGGAGGCCAATGCATTCTGCCTTCCCGGTGGAAAAGTCGGCATCTACACCGGAATCCTTCCAATCACCCAGTCCGAGGAGGGCCTCGCCGTTGTCATCGGTCACGAAGTCGCTCACGCTGTGGCACGTCATGGTGCCGAGCGTGTCAGTCGTCAGGTGGCTCTTCAAACAGCCGGTTCACTCCTCGGTGTTGCCCTCTCAAATTCATCTGCCGCCACTCAACAGGCTGCCAGCACTGTCTTCGGCTTGACCTCCCAGCTCGGTGTGGCACTGCCTCACAGCCGCAAACAGGAATCCGAAGCCGATTATATGGGCCTCCTCTACATGGCCAGAGCCGGATATAACCCAGCCGAAGCCGCCGCTTTCTGGCAACGCTTCTCCGACTACAATCAGAAATCCGGCGGCGCATCAACCCCTTGGTTCCTCCGAACCCATCCACTCGACCAGAAACGTATCCAGGACATCAAAAGCTGGATCCCCGAAGCAGAAGCCCAACGCCGTTGATAGTAAAGTGCCAGGCACTTTATTTTATTTTATTTATCTCTTGACAGAGCGTCGGTGATTTTTACCTTTTTCGGGAGTATGAGAACTCCAAGGTGTGCGATTCTTATAAAGAATAAAACGCAGTATTTTCATGTGGTGAGCCGTGTTGTGGATCGTCGGTATATATTCAAGGAGGATGAAAAACGGGTATTCCTCAGAATAGCGCGTCAGATGGAAGCTTTTTCGGGGATAGAAATCCTATCGTATAGCCTGATGTCGAATCACTTTCATTTATTGGTAAAGGTTCCGCCGTCACCACAAGATATGGATAACGATGAAGTCTGGAGGAGAATTCAACATTTGTATAATCAGGCCCGAATCGAGGAATTGAAGAGTGAGCTGGAGAATTTACAATCTGGTACTGACCATTCCGGCGTAGAGGAGTTTTTTCAACGATTTCGTGATCGGATGTTCAATCTCTCAGAATTTGTCAAGGGGGTGAAGCAAAAGTTTTCAGTGTGGTACAACCTGCACAATGACCGTAAAGGCACATTGTGGGAGGAAAGGTTCAAGAGTGTTTTAATCCAGGATAACCGCCATACTCTGATGACTGTAGCTGCCTACATTGAATTGAATGCTCTCAGGGCGGGGATTGTGAAAGACCCTGGAGAATATTTATGGTGTTCATTTGGCGAAGCCATGGCTGGGGGAAAGAAAGCCAAAGCTGGAATCATTCAACTCACATCAGAGCCCGGTCAGAACCAGTCCTGGCAGAAAGCATGGATGGCATATCAACTGCTCATTTCAGGCAAGCCATTGGGTGAAGCCTCCAAAAAGGAGATCATCAAGCCCATCCCCGATGGAGCTGAAAATAAAAATAATGACAAGCGGGATGACTCGCTCTCACTTCCCCAATACCTGAGGTTGAGAAAGCGGTATTTCACTGATGCACTTGTGATGGGCAATCAACAATTCATCGAATCAATTTATAAAGACAAAATTCAATGGCTTTGTCCAACGCGCAAAATCATTGCTCACTTCAATAAAGAGTTTTCGAAGCTGGTGAATTATAGTGTCTATACATATAGAAATCTCAAGAACAAGTAAAAACCAGCAATATCCTTCCGAGAGAACTACGAAACATATCAGTTCGGTTCCATCGACCTCGCATGCGCAAAGCACACCGGGGACATGACGATTTTCCGTTTCATTCCGAAACTGCCCGGTCAATCAGTGATTCTCTCTCTCTGTTTCTGGTTTTCACTTGAATACTCTGAAAATAAGTCCTCCAGTTTTGTCCTATTCCCTACTTAAGAGTATTTGGGACAGCTTCTTGCGCCCAGGACCCTGGGACCCAGAATGGACCCAGAATAGGATGGCATGGGAGGGTGCACATATCCGATCTGAGTCCGCTGTGAATGGGATAATAAAGTGCCTGTCACTTTAAAATCCAGGGACAGGAAAAGAAAAGAGGGAAGGGGATGAGGAAATGAATGGGATGAATAAAGTGCCTGTCCCTTTGGATTTTTCTGGCTTTACATGTTTTGAGGGAGTCGCACAATGATGTCCGATGAAATTTGGACGCAGAGAGTTGTTAATGGGAATAATTGTGGCACACGGGGTGAGTGGATGCACGTATAACAAGTTCACGAATCTAACGCCGACACAACTTCCGAGGGATGGAACAGGCAATTATCCTGTGGAGATGGCGTGGGATTCCAACAATCGAACCATAGTTGAGGATACGGTGAAGGCCTATGTGATGGTGGATCAGGAGTTTTATCCGATGACGAACACCCAGGTTGTGAAGGATCGATGGGAAGCCATGATACCGGTGGATGCCGGGGTTCGTTATGTGAATTACCGATTCAAAGTGGACTACAAGTATAAATCCATGCCGAATTTGAAGGCGAATTCCGACCTTTCGGACCCGTATTTGCTGAAGATTGAGGGCAAGACACAGGAGATACCTTTGGAGAGTCTGGCGACAGAATAAAGGAATGTGTCCGGGGTTGGAGTGAAAATGAGTGTTATGGTCAAGTAATGCTTGGCTGCGTGTGTGGTGGCAGTCCGGAAGCGGGTTTTTGATGCCGGATGGTGCCGGGATTCGTTGAGCACACGGGGAGGCCCGCCTGAGTTGGATGACTTTCAGGTGGAGGGTCGGGATCGACTCAGCATACATGGGAACGGCTCCGCAAGATGGATGCTTCATTCCAGCATGCGGTGCGATTCAATTTTCCATGTATGGCAGATGGAGGTTGTTGATATTCTTTCAGGCCCAGGGCGCCGTTCCCAGCTTTCTGAATGCTACGGGTTGTCGGGAAGTCGGTGATTCCCGGGATGGCGGTGGAAGTCAATCCTCATATTGGAATCTGGAGAATTCAAGCCAGTTGGCAGATTGACGGGCTGACTGTGCGAGTGAGTGTGAGGGAAAACCCAGCAATCGGTTTCGGACGACGATGGGTTTTTGCCGATTCTGGCACTCGGCAGGTTGAAAGGTGATCAAGGGATGACAACGGTTGAGCATGGGAGGGAATTGCCGAACAGCTCAAAGTCTTTGAATTGCCAGACCAGCTTTTTATCGGGGGAAACTTCGATGATCTGTGGGTTGTCAGGTCCTGCGTGGCAGTTTCCAATGAGGAAGTTTCCGTTTGGGAGTTCGGAGACTGTGGTGACCCATTCCAAGGTGACCCCTGGGATATCGTTTCGATTGAGTGACCAGACAATTTCTTTTTGGGGATTGACCACGATGACATTGTGACCATCGCCATTGCCAATGATGGTATTGCCGTTGGCGAGCCGGTTGACACCGTAGGATTTGAAGCCGGTTTTGAATTCCCAGACGACAACTCCCTGGGGGTTGTATTCGCGGATGCAGGCATCTGCTTCATGGGCGACCAGATAATGTCCATTTGGGGTTTTGCGCACCATTCTTGTGTCGCGGTGAGGGTCTGGATTATTTACGGTCAGGGGGACTTCCCGCAGGATGTGACCCTGATCGTTGACTTCGATGATGCGGCGTGGACCGCTTTCAGCTATCATGGTGAGACCGTTGGGCAATCTTTGGAAGGCATGGACTTCCACTTTTTTTCCTTTGTTGCCATTTTCGAGAGCGGCGTTATAGGACCAGACAGTATGACCTTCAGGTGTCACCTCCAGGAGATTGGTCCAGCTTGTTTGAAACAGGATATTTCCATTGGGAAGGATTTGAAGGTCATGAATATCCTGAATGGGATGTTCCCATAATTTTTGTCCATTCTGTGAAACGAGGGCAATGCGTTTTTTCTGATAATCTGCAGCGAGGATGAGGCGTTGCTCATCTGGTGATCTGAATTGTGGAGCCTGATATCCCGGCGAGGGAGATCCATTGGCTTCAATTTTTCCTGTGGCCCAAAGTAATCCGCGAGTGACGAGATCGAGATATACCGGGTGGCTCATGGTTTCATTATGGTGGCCGAGAGTGGTTGTGAAAACTCTGGCATTTCCTGAATGGTTCAACCAGACGCATGGGTGGTATTTTTTTGTGTCAACCCCGAAGGCCTGAGCGAGCGGAATGGCGTCTGGCCACATCTTCTCGATTTTGTAGAGTTCCCCATTTGGTGTCCTCCATTTGGCGGGGGAAGGATTTCATGACCGGGTGATTGGGTTTGAGGCACTCCACCTCCACTGGTCTGTGGCCTTCATGACTGGTGGATCGTGCGCCCATGAGAATTCTCCAGGCATCGGTGGGGGCCGCCCGGTAGCTGTGAAGTGAGCAGTGGAGGAATACAGCTGGAACACCTTTCTCCTCGTGTGCCCGGGCAATTTTTTCCAACCACGGAGCGTCGTCCACACTTCCGAAACATTCATTGTGAATGACGACGTCGTAGCCATCGATCCAGTTGGGATCATCATAGATGGTGAGCTTGCCATCGCGTTGATTATTCTCCGCCAGGATCATATCCCAGGCGACGTTGGCGCGGGAGGAGATACCTTCGGAGAGAATCAGGTTCTGATTGGGATAATCGTGGCAGCATCCACCGGCCAGGAGTAAAGCACGGATAGGTGGGGTGGGGTGGGGGGGATTTTCTGCACTCTGTGACGACTGGGCAGAGAGAAGAAACAAAGCCAGGAATGGCAGCCAGAATCTGCTGAATTTGTCCAACAGGATCTGGTCAGATTTATCATTGATACTCATGGATGCCCACAATGTAGCCCACGGGGTTGCCTTGAAAAAAGCAAATTCCTTCCTGGGTTAGGGATTTCCACGATGTGAAACCTCCAATTTGTCCGGAACTCCCGTGATATTTTCTCACCTCATCCGAACTCGGTGGATCTCATCTGGCCGCGGAAATGTTCACCATGAAATGTCCGGTAGACGTCATCTGGTCGAGGGGAGCCCCGGTGGAACATCCCCATTTGCGATCCTTGTAAGCCAGGCTTGACATGGAGGCAGAGAATGCGGATTATCACCATGTTCCGCTCAGATTGATTAAATTTATGCTTATGAAGAAATTGGCTCTCCGAAATCGGGATGGATTCACATTAATCGAGTTGTTGGTTGTCATAGCCATCATTGCGATTCTTGCCTCCATGCTCCTCCCCGCATTATCCAAAGCCAAGAACAAGGCACAGGCAATCAAGTGTGTGAACAATGTCAGGCAATTGACGGTGGCGTGGCATCTTTATTCCGGGGATAACGACGACAACCTGATTCTGAACCACATTGGCGGGGTCCAGAATGCTTGGATTCTGGGATTGACTGACCGTCTTCCAGGAGCCACCAACGTCTTGGACATCCGTCGGGGGAGCTTGTATAAATACAATTCAAGTGATGGAATTTACCAGTGTCCCTCCTTTTTGCCAACTCAAGTGACTGGAGGAAGCCGTGTTGTCAAATGGGTGCGCAGTTATTCCATGAACGGGCACATGAACGGCAATGCGGATTGGGTGCAAAACGATGGCGCGACCGGGCCGAATGTCCGATACCCGGCTCACAGAAAACTGAGTGGTATTAGTAATCCTGGCCCGGCAGCCAATCTTGTCTTTGTGGATGAGAGCCAGTACACACTGGAAGACAGTTACTTCGCCGTGCCCGTCTTCACCGGAGGTGGTGCCAGGAAGCGTCTGTGGCAGAATGCCCCCACCTGCCGTCACGACAACGGAGGAGTTTTTTCCTTTGCTGACGGGCATGCTGAGAAGTGGCGTTGGCGGGATAGCCGCACATGCACTATCCGGGGTCACAATGTGACCCATTTCAATTCTGCCGACCTTCTCCAAGTCCAGAATGCCATCATCCGCAATCCGGTTCAGTAATTCGTTCATACTCAGGATGGGGCATTCCGCTTGAGATCGTGCGCAATCCTGATCTTCAGTTTTACATTTGTGTGAATTCTATCGAATTCCAATTCTATATTTGTTGCGCCAATAGTGTGATACTGCCTCCTGCTATATTCTGATCAGTTCTGTGCATTGCCGCCCTGTAAGATTGTAGGTTTTTTGGGGAGCCACTCTCAAATACTGTTCATTGCTTCACATGTTCCATGGCTCCCGCAATGAAGATGTCTTCAGCCCGTTTGGCGGTATGGACATGGGTTATGGAATTCTGATCAAATATAGAATTTCCAATTGATTCCCCTTCAACCATTTGATTAGATGTCCCCACCTTTCCGATAGCACGTTGTCGATCACATTGTGTGGTTGACCACATCCTGCGATCGGGGGAAAACAAACGACAACCTGACTAATATGACAATCAAGAAATTCTTAACGATGATTGCCGGATTTGTGGTGGTTTTTGGAATGAGCCAGAATGGTTTATCCCAGAGCGATATCACTCAGCCCGGCGATACTATTGTTGCCAGCTCCTCGAACAGCCCCGGTTCTGAAGGCGTTGCCAACGTGATCGACAACCAGCCCACGAAGTATCTGAACTTCGACAAAGTGAACACTGGCTTTACTGTCACTCCAGCAATCGGATTGACTATCGTCAGTGGCTTAACTGTCCAATCCGCCAATGATGCTCCTGAGCGCGACCCGGCTTCATACAAGTTGGAGGGTTCCAACGATGGGACCAATTTCACCCTGATCTCCGAGGGCGACATTCCCGCATTCACCGCGAGATTTGAAATCGTTTCCATCAGCTTCGAGAACTTGGCTGTTTACAAGCACTACCGTCTGACATTCCCCACGGTGGCCAATGAAGCTGGAGCCAACTCCATGCAGGTCGCTGAGGTTGAACTCATCGGTGTTCAAGGTCCCACCGATGTCACCCAGCCCGGTGATGCGTTGATCGCCTCCTCATCCAACAGCCCAGGATCTGAAGGCGTTGCCAACGTGATCGACAACCAGCCCACGAAGTATCTGAACTTCGATAAGGTGAATACCGGATTCACAGTCACGCCATCTGTTGGCGGGACAGTTGTGACGGGCTTGTCCGTTCAGTCCGCGAACGACGCCCCTGAGCGCGACCCAGCCACCTACACCCTGGAGGGATCTCTGGATGGATCCACTTTCTTCCTCATTTCTGAGGGAACGGTCCCAGCCTTTTCCGCCCGGTTCGAGACCCAGTATGTCTTTTTTGCCAACTCCCGGGCATACGCCAGTTATCGTGTCACTTTCCCCACAGTGGGGAATGTGGATACTGCCAACTCCATGCAGGTTGCGGAAGTTGAACTTTTGGGAAGCGTGGCCGAGTTGCCGCAGGATGTGACTCAGCCTGGAGATACTCTGGTTGCCACCTCCTCCAACAGTCCAGGTTCTGAGGGTGTTGCCAATGCGATTGACAACCAGCCAACCAAATACCTGAACTTCGATAAAGTGAACACCGGCCTGACTGTGACTCCTTCAACTGGCCTCACAATTGTTTCCGGAATCACTTTGCAGTCTGCCAATGACGCGCCTGAGCGCGACCCTGCCTCTTACACATTGGAAGGCACCAACGACGGTGAAACTTTCACCATGATTTCCGAGGGCGCCGTGGCTCCATTCTCCGCCCGTTTCGAGAAGCAGACCATTCTGTTCAGCAACGCCACTCCATACACCACTTATCGCCTGATTTTCCCTACCGTGGCGAATGTGGATGGCGCCAACTCCATGCAGATTGCGGAGATTGAATTGCTGGGAGTGGCCGGTCCTCAGGATGTGACTCAGCCAGGAGATGCCCTGATCGCCTCCTCCTCCAACAGTCCTGGATCTGAAGGTGTCGCCAACGTCATCGACAACCAGCCCACGAAGTACCTCAATTTCGACAAGGTCAATACCGGGTTCACCGTCACTCCTCAAGTAGGTGAAACCATTGTCACCGGTCTTTCGATTCAGTCGGCTAACGACGCTCCTGAGCGCGACCCTGCGACTTATACACTCGAAGGATCCAATGATGATGGCGCCACATTTGCGCTGATCTCTGAAGGGACAATTCCTGCTTTCACCGAGCGTTTCCAGACAAAGTTTGTCTTTTTTGTCGGGAACACCAAGGCATACAAAACATATCGCGTGACATTCCCGACTGTGGGGAATGTGGATACAGCCAACTCCATGCAGGTTGCTGAAGTGGAATTGCTCGGGGTTGTTCCTGGAGGTGGACCTAAGACTGAAGTGACCTCAGGATTGATTCGTCGTCAGCCTGTGGATGCTCTGGCGCTTGAAGGATTTGGCGCTGAGTTCCGTCTGATAGCGACTGGACCATGGAAAGTTCAGTGGTTTGTGAAGGATTCTGAAAGTGGGGAATTCACACCTGTATCTGGTGCCACCACCCCATCCTATACCACTCCTGCTCTCAGTGCTGAAAACACGGGTATGGTTTACCGCGCTGAAGTCTCCAGCCCACGTGAAGTGCAAATTTCCAATGAAGTGACTGCCTCATTGTTTGTGCCATCGGCCAATCGTTCCATCGGATTGAACTGGATAGGCGGGGGCGCCAACGGTGCTCCGACTGAAATGTTCGCTGAGGACATAGCCGGATTCCACCCACAAGCCTACTGGAACAACCTGACAGGCAGCACTGGCGATCTCTTCTCCAGCCTTTTTGACCCGGACGACACAGACGAAATCACTCCTGTGGCAGTCGATTCCAACAACGATGTCATCGAAGACATCACTGTGGATTTCGCAGCTTCCGGAACCTGGGGAACAGGAACCGGGGAAGCCGACGCGACTGAGCGCCTGCTCAATGGTATGGCTACTGTGACCACTGGCACACGCCCTGTTTCTCCAACATTGCGATTCTCCAATGTTCCAGAAGGACAGCACTCCTTGATATTGTATATGGTTCAGCGTCCGTTGGAATTCTTCGGATTGAACATCGACGTGGTTGTCACCGATTCCAATGGCGATGAGGTGATCACAAGTCGTTTTGCCCGTCCGCAGAACTCGGATGAATACAATCCGGCCCCCGGATATGTTCTGATTACTGCCGACAACGCCGCCGCCCGATCCATCGGGAACATGGTCCGCTTCGACAACATCAACCCAGGCGAATTCCAGGAAATTCAGGTGTTCATGTGGCAGCCTGGAACCACGGGTAACCCAGGATTCAATGGTGCTCAGCTGATTCTGAACACCGGAGATGTTCCTGTGCCTCCATCCATCGTGACCCAGCCTGCTTCACTCAACGGGTATGTTGGTGGCGGTCGCGTTCTGTCGGTTGAAGTTTCCGGTGAAAACACCCAGATTCAGTGGTTCAAAGATGGTCAGGTCATCCCAGGTGCCACTGGAACGACGCTCGACCTTGGCAGTCTGACTGCTAACTCTGCTGGCCGCTACACTGTAGCAGTTTCCAACGAAGGTGGCCGGGTTGTTTCCAAGCCAGCCGTTGTTGGCGTTCTGGATGAGAATGACCTCCAGTCAGGATTGACCACGCACATCAAATTTGACACCAACGGTGGCGACAGTGGACTCGAACTCGTCGGAGGCGCATCCATTGTTGGCAGTGGTCTGATTGGTGGAGCTATGGAACTCGATGGTAACGAAGCCTATGGATTCCTGCCAGAATTTGAGCAGCCGGAAGAAGCGATGACCTTGTCCATCTGGGCCCGCACTGACAACGAATCCGACCGTCAGTGGGGACCACTGGTTCGCTCATGGATTGGATCCCGCGCCATCGGATCCCGTGGTATGTTCAACTTCAACGTGTTTGAACAATTTGATGATGAAGGAAACACCTTTGCCCAGCCTATCGCTGCGATTGGTGTTGGCCCGAACACTCCATCCGCTATCGGATTCACTCCGTTGGATACCGAAGCCAATGCCTGGCACCACTATGCCTTCACCGCCAATGGCAACCAACTCACACTCTACTTTGATGGAGTTGCCGTTGGAGTCATTGATTATCTGGGTGACCTGAACCCTTCCGCATTCGGATGGATGGCGATCGGCGCTGCATTGGCAGAAACCGTCACTGAAGAGGAAACCACTCTGGGCCTCGATACTGGAGCCTTCCCGAATGTCTGGTTTGGTCACATTGACGATCTGGCATTGTGGAATCGCAGTCTGGGATCTGATGAGGTCTCAGCCATCTATGAAGCTGGTAAAGCAGGCACTGCAGCTGACGCGGTTGCTTCGCCTCTCCCAGAAGGCCCAGTCATTGTCAATAAGTCCATTGGCATCTCTCAGACTGGTGGAAATCTGGTCATCACCTTCGAAGGTGGCGCACTGCTCTCTGCTCCAGCACTCGGAACTCCATTCCAGCCAGTTGCCGGAGCCACTTCTCCCTACACTGTGCCAACAACTCAGAATGCTGAGTTCTTCATAGTGCAGTGATATTGTACTACTGCTGGAACCAGCGGTAGTCACCACAGTTCATTTAATTCATGTGCAGCCGGGTCTTATGACCCGGTTTTTTCATGGCCTGATTGACTCCTGCAGCCTGGTGTCGTAGGTTTCCAAGTCAAATGATGAGAAGATGCCGCCGCCAAACTCAAAGCTCCATTGTGAGGCTTTTGATTCTGACGTCGGTCATCTCTTTGATGTTGGGATTCATTGGTTCGGCTTCCCCTGACATCCATGATCAGTTTCATGGGCACCGTGATAAATGTGCCGCAGTGGATGAGGATCCTT
This sequence comes from Verrucomicrobiota bacterium, assembly GCA_021209225.1. GTDB lineage: Bacteria > Verrucomicrobiota > Verrucomicrobiia > Limisphaerales > JAJOIW01 > JAJOIW01. The sequence continues at coordinate 1,981 of JAJOIW010000024.1, read as the reverse complement.
GTGAGGCTCATTCGCATCCTCACAGCCCCGTTGAGGGGGAAGGTTGCCAGGGTGCCGGATGCCTGGTTGAACTCATAAGCGGTGGGTCGCTTGCCATTTCCTGCCTGGATGTTGAAATTCCCCCTTCAGTTGTTCGATGTGACGGGGACCGGACAATTGGCAGAGACTGCTATCCGGAATGTGAATACTGGTTGAATGTGTCCTATCGTGGGCCCCCATGCCTGTGAGACCCATTTCAAATTGAGAGAATGTCACGGATGTGCCGGCCACAATGTGGCTCCAATTCACAGCATACTTTTAAAGTGGCTCGTGCATGCCCGTTTCATTCTGTGCGGAAATATTCATTCTTCAACCTGAGATAATTTTTTTTGTGAGACGAAAAGGATTCACCTTAATTGAGCTATTAGTTGTGATAGCGATTATTGCCATTTTGGCGAGCTTGTTGATCCCGGCGCTGGCGGCTGCGAAGATCAAAGCACGCCGGGTGCAATGCCAATCGAATATGAGGCAGATTGGCCTGAGTATTCAGCTTTATGCGGACGATTATCGGGGCCAGTTTCCATTGGTATCGCATGGAGTGGTTGACCCCCGGCTTTCGTGGATCTGGTCGTTGCGTCCCTATCTTGGAAAAGTGGATGCGGTCCGTATATGCCCGGCGGACCCGCGGCGGGAGGAACGGAAACTCCTCGGGGGAACCAGCTATATTCTCAATGAGTACCTCACCGTTCCCAGAGTGGATCCTTTTGGAAATCCGCTGGAGAAGTTGCCTACACTGGTTGGTCTTCGCCGACCTGCAGCCACGATCACAACCTTTATTATTTCCGATCGTTATGCTCCGTCGGCCAGTGCTGACCACACCCATTCGCGCGGATGGTTGAGGGGCTGGAACGAGGTAATCAAAGATATCCAGCCTGACCGGTTTCTATCAGGTGGAAAATCCAGAGATCATACCCGCGGATCAGCAAATTATCTATTCGCCGACACACATGTGGAAGCCATCAAAGCACAGGAGATCAAAAACCAGATTGAAGCTGGAGTCAATCCGGCCATCCCGCCAGAAAATCGTTCGCCAATCAATAATGGTTTTCAGTGAGCGATCCCTCTGGAAATATATATGATCTGGTCCTGAACCATTGAATTTTACCGGGAATGAATGACATCGGGAGGTGGCACGCAACCCTTAATTAATTGAGCCATGATGCCTGTGTTATGTTCCTATGAGTTCTCTGTTTCCATTCGCTGATTTGTCGATATGGTGAATCCGGGATGAGTGATAAAGAATTTGATGTTGTTGAGTATCTGAATGAACTATTAGAGCGGGCTGTTGCCTCTGGGGCGAGCGATATACATATTCAGACGTCCTCATCGGCTGGGGACATTGCCTTTCGATTGGATGGGCATCTTTCACATATTGAAAATCTGCCGGCCTCCAATGCGCATCACGTTGTGGGCCGGATTAAATTTCTGGCGGAGCTAAAAACCTATCAGGAGAAATTTCCCCAGGATGGGCGCATTGGCACGAAGGAATCCGGAGTGGACCGGGAGATACGCGTCTCGACCTACCCGACGGTCAATGGAGAGAAAGTGGTCCTGAGGTTATTCTCGCGCGAACTGGTGCATGGATTGGAGCAAATTAACCTGGATGCCGAAGCATTGGAGGTTCTGCGGAAAGCGATCCATCAGAACCATGGAATGATCTTACTGACTGGTCCATCCGGGAGTGGGAAAACCACCACCATCTATGCGTGTCTTAGGGAATTGAGTCAATCCACCGGCAAACACATCATATCCATCGAAGATCCGGTGGAGCAGATACTTCCGGGAATCATGCAGACGGAAACCAATGAGCCCAGGCATTTAGGATTCGCTGAAGCTGCCAAACATCTGCTGAGGCAGGATCCCGAAGTGCTGGTGATTGGGGAAATCCGGGATGAGGAAACCGCCCGGGTGGCTGTCCGTGCGGCACTCACCGGACATCTGC
>JAJOIW010000010.1 GCA_021209225.1 Verrucomicrobiota bacterium | reverse complement strand
TGCTCGGGTTGTTCTCAAGCATGCATTGCGCGGCGGGCTTTTGCCCGTCGTTTCTTTTTTAGGCCCTGCCGCGGCCGGGCTCATAGCCGGTTCTTTTGTGGTTGAAACGGTCGTTCGCCATTCCTGGAATGGGGCAGGAATTCGTGAAAGCTGTCAGCAACCGCGATATCACATTCATCACCGGACTGGTTTTATTTTTATGCTGCTTTAATCATCTTTTTTAATTTAGTGGTTGATATTGCCCAGGTGTTGCTCAATCCCAAGCTATCCTTCAAGGACTGACCATGACTCGATTGGTGAATTCAGACAAACTCCAGCCATTTGAAAAAGGTGAATCGCTCTGGGTGGGAGCCTGGCATCGACTGAAACAGAATAAAATGGCTATTTTCAGCGCCATTTTCATCCTCATTCTCACCTCGCTCTGTTTTTTCTTACCACTTTTTATTCCACTGGATTACAAGGGGATTCAATCAGAGAAATATTTCACGGCGCCGGGCAAGGAATTTCTGATGGGATCGGACCACCTGGGCCGGGATCAATTCGCCCGAATTCTCTATGGTGGCAGAATTTCTCTTTTGGTTGGCATGGCGGCGACATTGGTCTCTCTCACCATCGGGATCAGTTATGGTGCCGTCAGTGGATATTTTGGTGGAATAGTGGACCGAATCATGATGCGCATTGTGGATGTGTTGTATGCCCTGCCATTCACGATGTTTGTTATTCTGCTGATGGTGCTTTTTGGTGACAACATCCTTCTGATGTTCGCAGCAATTGGGGCGGTGGAATGGCTGACCATGGCGCGTATTGTCCGTTCGCAGGTTATCTCATTGAAAAAACAGGAATTCATAGAAAGCTGCCGTTCACTGGGGCTTCGAGCTCCCCGGATTATTTTCCGTCATATGGTTCCGAATATTCTCGGGCCGGTGATAGTGTATACCACGTTGACCATTCCCGCGGTGATGATACTGGAATCCTTTTTGAGTTTTCTTGGATTGGGAGTGCAGCCGCCAATGACATCCTGGGGCACCCTGATCAAGGATGGGGCAGACCGAACCACTGTCGCCTGGTGGATGTTGGTATTTCCCGGGCTGTTTTTCGCTCTCACTTTGTTTTGTTTTAATTTTCTCGGGGATGGATTGCGTGATGCACTCGACCCGAAGACGACCCGCAAGGGTTGAAGAAAGGACATTGCTCATGCCACTTTTAGAGGTTCAGGAACTGACAACTTATTTTGATACCCGCCAGGGAACGGTGAGGGCTGTCGATGGGGTTTCCTTCAGCATCAACAAGGGAGAGACATTGGGCATAGTCGGGGAATCCGGCTCCGGCAAATCCGTCACTTGTTATTCGATTATGGGACTTGTCCCCCGCCCGCCGGGCCGTCTGGTGCGTGGCAAAGCTCTTTTCGAGGGTCACGACCTGCTGGCCATGAGCGATCGCCAGCTCAATACCATCCGGGGACACAAAATTGCCATGATTTTCCAGGACCCCATGACCTCGCTCAATCCATATTTGCGCATTGAAACCCAGCTGATTGAACCATTATTGATCCACAGGATCTGCGACCGGTCAGAAGCCCGGCGGCTTGCTTTGGACATGATGGATGCTGTGGGTATTCCGGATGCCAGGAACCGGATCCGGCTGCATCCACATGAATTTTCCGGTGGGATGCGACAGCGGGTCATGATCGCTATGGCCCTGATAGCCAAGCCGGATTTACTGATTGCTGACGAACCGACCACCGCTCTCGATGTGACGGTTCAGGCCCAGATTCTTGAATTGATAAAAACCATGCAGAAGGATCTCGGCATGGCGGTTATCCTCATCACTCACGATCTGGGCGTCGTATCCGGATTCTGTGATCGCATCAACGTCATGTATGCGGGGCAGGTTGTCGAATCCGGCACGGCTGACCACATCTTTTACCATGCGCTCCACGCCTATACCCGTGCATTGAAGAAATCCATCCCGTCCACCCAATCCAAGGGTCAGAGACTTTATACCATCCCAGGAGTACCCCCCCAACTCATGGGAGAAAGGCCGGTTTGTGCCTTTGCTCCGAGAAGTGACCTCAAAGTCACCCCGGAAGAGGAAGCCATGCCCAGCCAGTTCCGGGAAGTTTCTCCCGGCCACTGGGTGGAAATCCATCCCACCACCGTTGAAAATTACCACCAGTTTATTACCCAATGACAGAATCACCTCAAAGCCATTCCAATCCTGACTCTGACGATCTGTTAATCCTTGAGGACGTGAGGATGTGGTTTCCTCTGGGAAAAAAATTATTTTCACGGGACCCGGAGAAGGTGGTTAAAGCTGTGGATGGAGTGAGCCTCTCCATTCGCCGGGGGGAAATCCTGGGATTAGTTGGCGAGTCCGGATGCGGGAAAACCACTCTCTCCAGGGCAATCATGCAGCTCATCAGGCCAACATCCGGCTCCATCCGCCTCAATGGTCAGGACCTGACTCAGCTCAGTGACTCCGAGTTGCGATCCATCCGCCGCAACTTTCAGATGATTTTTCAGGATCCCTATGCCTCACTGAATCCGCGACTCACAGTATTTGATACTTTGGCTGAGGCTGTGCGGGTGCGTCATCCGGTCCGTGGATCCGAGTTGCTTGACAGGGTCGCCCAACTCATGCGGAAAGTGGGTCTTTCATCCAATCAGATGAACAAATACCCGCATGAATTCTCTGGCGGTCAGCGTCAGAGAATAGCCATTGCCAGAGCATTAGCCCCAGAACCATCCCTTATTCTGGCCGATGAACCTGTTTCCGCATTGGACGTATCGATTCAATCTCAGATTCTGAACCTGCTTCTCGACCTGGTGCACGAGATGTCCCTGACCATGATATTCATTTCTCACGACCTCTCGGTGGTCAAATTCATAGCCGATCGGATTGCGGTCATGTATCTGGGAAAAATTGTGGAACTCGGTGATTCCGTGGAGGTTATGGATCATCCGCTTCATGCCTACACCCGGGCTCTGATCAGTGCTGTGCCGCATCCGGATCCTGAATATGAACGCCATCGCCAGAGGATTATGCTACAGGGAGACCCACCTTCTCCGATTAATCCTCCTGTGGGTTGCGCATTCGCATCCCGAAGCTGGCTGCCGCACACTGAAGCCCAGGCTCGGGAGCCAGGTGCGTTCAGGGAAGTCTCGCCAGGGCATTTCGTCGAGGTGCATCCGGCAACAGTTGAAGATTATCAGAAATATCTTAAGGACGCGTGATTTCAAGCATCAATAGTTGCTTCCAAAACGTGACCCGTTCCTTTGGCAACGGGTTTTATTACGTCTTTTGTGTGACTTTCCTGGTGATTCTTTCTGCTTGTGACAAAAACTCCCAGGTTTCAGGAGGGGATTCGGCCCAGAATTCGGGTGGTGGTGCGACATCCCGCCTGGAGCTCAGTGATCCTGATATTGAAAGTATGAACCGCTTCGGCAAAATGCTCGAAAGCTCCATCGCCTCCCAGGATCCGAATTTCCTCATGCAGTCCATGAATCTCGCTGCGATTTTAGAGACTGAATTCGCCGGTTTTGCCCTGCGTGGGGAGGTGCTTCAGGGATTGACTGAGTCCGCTAAAACTCTCAAGCGGGACTATCTCAAGTCCTTTTTCATGGGGGCTCCAAAATATATCCGATGTGGTGTCCGGGAGAAGAAACCTACGATTCTGTTCCGTTTCACTTTCGATGGTGGATTCGATTACATCGAACTTACTTTAAAACATGTCAATTCCTCCTGGATCATTCTGGACACTCACGAGCATTCCTCGGGGGACGAGTTCTCAGTTCAACTCATGCATCTCCTGATGGAATCCCTCAAGGAGAAGGACTCTGTGTTTCTGGCCCGGCTCATTCATGAAGATCTCCCGAAAGCGGAACAACTGATGACTGCCTGGTTGCTGACTGAAGCGCGCCACCTCATCCATCATGGCGAATATGCCCAGGCACAGGAACGCCTCACAAAAATCCCTGAGAATCATCGCAGGGACCCCTCAGTGGAATTGACTCAGATCGCCATCTATTCGGGATTGCTGGATTCAGCCGGCGCCCGGGAGAGTTGGAATAAAGCGATAGAACATTTTTCAAGAACTTATCGTCAATTACCTGCTTCTCAGATTTTGCTCTATTCCCGCTCATTGATTGAAAACGATTTTGCCCAGGCACACAAATGCCTGGATTCTCTGAACAAGCTCATCAATGCCGACCCATTTTTGGATTTCCAGCATTCATTCCTTTGGAATCGGCAAAAGGATTTCACCAAAGCCATGAAGATAGCGACCGATTTTCTTCAGATTGAGCCCACCAATCCCAATGCGTGGTTGGCTATCTTTCAGATTGGCAATGATTCCGGGAATTTCGAAACGGCCCACAAAGCACTGACCATTCTCACTCACAGGTTCCATTTCGATCCCGGTGTCTGGATCCAGGACCCGAGATATCAGGATTTTTTCCAATCCCCTCAGGGCGCTTCCTGGCTTTGATCCACATTTTCCCGGGGCCTCCTTCCTGAATTATCGGATTCATGAAAAATTTTGTTTTCGTCAGGCACGTCTGATAGGACAATGGCTTGTGGGTTCAGATAACCAGCACAAAATTGGCATCCTCGGGTCTGGCAAAGGTTCGAATTTTCTGGCAATCCAGAATTCGATCCGTTCCGGGTATCTTCCAGCATCTGTTGAAATCGTCCTCAGCGATGTCGAGAATGCTGGAATATTGACCATTGCCCAGGATCACCATATCCCACACCATTTCGTCAACCCGGGGCGCTTTCGATCCCGACTGGATGAATCTGCGGAAGCGGAGTGCATTCGACTTTTGCGTGAGAGCGGTGTGTATTGGGTGGTGTTGGCGGGGTTTATGCGGGTGCTCAAAGGAGCATTTCTGGAAGCATTCGCCGATCGTATCGTGAATATCCATCCCTCACTTCTGCCGTCCTTTCCTGGTCTCCATGCCTGGGAGCAGGCATTGGATTATCGTGTCAAATACACCGGGGTCACCGTGCACCTGGTGGACCGGGGTGTGGATACCGGGACTATTCTGGCCCAACATCCAGTTCCAGTGATGGATGATGACACCTCACTCACCCTCCACCAACGCATTCAGCAGGCAGAATGGCAGCTCTACCCCCGGGTCCTCAAAAACCTGGTGACTGGCCGCTACTCAGTCAGAGGACGCAATGCAGTCCTTAAGGAAGATCATTTTCAAGCATGAAAGAATCAAAGAAACTCTTGTTCGGGCTTCCCAAAGGAAGTCTTCAGGACCCTACGCTGGCGCGGATGGATAAAGCAGGATTCAAAATCGCCATCAGCAGCCGTTCGTATATCCCCACAGTCGATGACGATGAATTGGAAATCCGCCTCATTCGAGCACAGGAAATCAGTCGGTATGTGGATCACGGATATCTCGATTGTGGAATCACCGGCCATGATTGGGTATGCGAAAATCAGTCCATCGTCAAAGAAGTTGCCGAATTCCGCTTCAGTCGTGCCACCAATCGCCCTTCGCGATGGGTTCTCGCCGTACCGGAGGAGTCCCCCGTGAAATCCGTTCACGATCTGGAAGGCAAAACCATCGCCACTGAGGTCGTTCAAATTACCCGAGCCTACCTGGAGCGACACAATGTTAAGGCCACTGTTGAATTTTCCTGGGGTGCCACTGAGTTCAAAGCTCACGAACTGGTCGACGCCATCCGTTGAACTCACCGGAAACCGGTTCCTCCCTCCGCGCCAACCGGTTGCGCATCGTCGATACCTTGCTCGAGTCCACCCCAAGACTCATCGCCAACATCAACGCCTACCAGGATCCCTGGAAGAAAAAGAAGATCGACACCATCGCCCTTCTCCTCCGCGGGGCTCTCGAAGCCGAGTCCAAAGTCGGACTCAAACTCAATATCGAAGAAAAAAATCTATCAATTTTATTGCAAAATCTTCCCGCATTGCGTAATCCAACCATCTCCCATTTGAGTATGGAAGGGTGGGTGGCCGTCGAGACCATTATTGATGAGTCTGTCGTCCGTGAAATTATCCCCCAACTCAAGGATGCTCACGCAGAGGGAATCATCGAATACCCGCTCAACAAAGTGGTGTATTGATCAAACACAGACTCAGTAAACTAATCAGTCGACAAATATATTTCTATGGGATCGTTGAAAAAACGCCGTAAAGCAAAAATTAATAAGCACAAGCGCCGCAAACAGCTCAAAGCTAACCGTCACAAGAAGCGCACCTGGCAGAAGTAATTTCCAGGTTCAACACCTGTTTCCGTAGGTTTTCCTGACACGTGACCTGCGTCGTGGACCCCTTTCACTGATTCGGGTCTTTCTTTGTGTACTCATCCAGTTACATTCATCACCTTCATAATCAGCTGCGGACTCCACTGGTGGCGTCTGATGAATGCCCCACTTTCTCCTCCTGATCCTCATTCTGGCTCATCCTCTACTCCCGGGGAGAAAACCCATTCCATTGACTACCCTCCAATCTGCTTGATGCACAGAATCTGGACAGATTTCTTGCGGAAACATTTTCCTATTCAATGAGTTTTACTTTGATCCGTTATGAATGAAACTTATGGATCTCAATCAGGCAATTCAGAAGCATGCGGAATGGAAATTAAAATTTCGTTCCGCCATGACGAAGCAGGAAACCTTGGACGCAGGTGTCATTGAGAAGGACAATTGCTGCGAACTGGGGAAGTGGCTGTATGGCGATGCCAGGACTCAATTCGGGGCCCTCAAAAGTTACACATCCTGTGTGACCCGGCATGCGGCATTCCATAAAGAGGCGGCCAAGGTGCCGGGCCATCAACGCCAAACGGTTTGATGAAGCCAATGCAATGTTGAACAACGGGTCGTCCTACTCCAATTGCTCGTCCGCAGTTGGCGTCGCCATTCTCGAGCTGAGAAAAGATGCCGGCATATAGTTTAAAGTGGATGAATTCCACAGCAGATTTTCAGTCATCGCGGTTCATGATGTGGTGGACTGAGGGGTTCAGGTTCGGGGATCTTGACCTTTGTGTGCGGGCCCGGTAGTTTCCGTAGATGAATTTTAGGGTATTGAAATGCTACTTGGCTGTGACGGTTTTTGTGCTGCTGAGCACACAAAACTGCCCGGCTCCCCTCATTTATACCCCCGGTCAGGGATGGGTTTATGAAAACCCTGGAGATGATTCTGGATGGCGGGTTGATCGCGCCGAAGACCAGCTCGAGGTCACCAGACTTGCCATCGAAGCGGGCGATTCCAATCTCGCGTTCCGCTCATCCAAGAGATTATTGGCTGTGTGGCCGCTCTCAGATTACGCGGCGGATGCTCAATTCTATGCGGCAGAGGCCCAGTTCATGAGCGGCGCCTACGTCAAAGCATTTGATGAATTCCAGGTCCTGATTGACATCTATCCCAAGTCCCCCCGATACGAGGATGCCCTCAGAAGGCAATACGAGATTGCAACAAAATTCCTGAACGGTCAACGAACCAGGATCTTCTGGGGAACGGTCCCATGGCTTCCGAGCATGAAAAAAGCCATATCCATGAACGAACAGGTGATCAAAAATGGGCCATATACCGAAACGGCCGGTCAGGCGCAAATCAATGTTGGCCTGGCTCATGAGAGGAAAAAAGGCTTCTTCCTGAGCTTCACAGAAAAGTTCACTGAAGCGGCAAATGCTTATGAACAAGCCGCTTTCCGTTACTTTGACCGACCTGAAGTGGCTGCGGACGCCTTGTTTCTGGCTGGCAAGGCTTACCTGGCTCAGGCACGCAGTGGTGAATACGATCAAGGCCATGCCGATAAGGCGATCGTTTCATTCGAGGACTTCATTGCCCTGTTTCCAAGTGATTCGCGGGTGGCTGAGGCCCGGACCGATATCGCAAGCCTTAAAGCTGAACAATCCCGGGGCGCATACCTCATAGCGCGATTCTATGAAAAAAGAAAAGCTCTGGATTCCGCTTTGATATACTACAACGAAGCCATCAGCATGGATCCCTCATCTCAGTCTGCCGAAGAATCCCGAGGACGAATCGCACGGATCCAGGAAATTCAAGAAAAAATAAATCGCAAATCCTCAGGCAACTAATTTGAGATCCTTCCCTCACATGCCCGCATCTCATATCAGGCCGGGTCGTTTCGTATGCCAGCATTCCGCCTGGGTCCGGTCCGGCATGCGTGGTATGGCATGGATCCTAATTTTTGCGACCATATCAGGTTGTGCTGGCTATAAACTGGGTCCATCCAATGACTTCAAAGCGGGTGAAAAATCTGTCAGCGTGCGTCATTTCACCAACCTGTCCCCTGAACCTGGTCTGGTGGACCCCATTATGACGGCCATCCGGCGTGAAATTCAAAATGATGGCACCTATTTCCTGGAAACTCATGGGGAAGGGAATTACATCATCTCGGGTGAAATTCTCAATGTGAACAGAGAAGCCATTTCATTAAATCCCTCCCGAATTGAAGCAAGCCGCGATCTGCGCCTCACTCTGATCTGTCAGGTCAAGGTCATTCAACGAAATACGGGTGATATAGCTTGGGATCGAACAGTCACAGCCAGGACAGTCATTCGAAACGAAGGCGACCTGAACCGGGCTGATCAAATTGTAGCTCCCATGTTAGCCGAAACTCTCGCCAGAAAAATAGTTTCCATGATTTCCGATGGCGAATGGAGCCCTGTTGACGGGTAAGGTGACGTGTGCCACCCAATCCCGGATTCTCAATGGAATTGGCTTAACTCATCTCTGAGTGTGAACTCGTTGTGTTCCCCGGAAACTACTGATTTGAAGGTTTTTTTCCCGTGCATCCAAATATGGACCAGTAACAGCTGCTCCCGGTTATCAGCCAGGAGCTGTCCGCACTTCAAGCGTCTCAACTCAGCTCGCCCATTTTTCTGACCCCGTCGTCCCCAATACGCTGCACTCACCCTGGGATTTTTGAAACCTGCCCCGGATTAATCATGTTGCCAAACCGGATGGTGATCCAATTTCAACCGGTCATTTTAAAAATTACATTTGGAGACTTGATCAATCGCGTTTATTAAACCACCATTCGGCGATCCATCAACTCACTCATCATGAATGCTCTGCATCCCGCTCGATTCATTTCCAGCCATGGCCAACCTCGGATATATGTTGTTCTCCTGGCGGTTTGCCTGGCAATCCAGGTTCATTCATCTGTTCTTCATGCAATTGGCATTGAAATATTCAGATCCCGGGTTGTCTTCATGATTGGCGAAGACGAATACCGCACTGCTCAGACATTGCCGGAATTTGCACGTGACCAGCTCATCCCGTATCATTTTGATTGCCTCATCATTCATGCGAATCACTCGGACCCCAATGATTTTCCCGGATTGACTGGGGCTTTGGAGAAAGCCGATCTTCTGGTGCTCAGCGTTCGCAGGCGAACCTTGAAAATCGACCAGATGCGGTCCCTCCAATCCTTTCTCCATCGCGGTGGCGCACTTGTCGGCATCCGGACAGCCAGCCATGCCTTTGGAAAAGTGCCGACCGATGAAGACCATCTCCAATGGGATGATTTCGATCGCGATGTCCTCGGTATGGATTATGAAGGTCATTATAACAACAAACCACCCCTGGACCCTCCCACCTCCATATCCATCCATCCATTCTGGAAAGATCACTGCATCTTAAAATCCCTGCCAAGCACTCTGGCATTCTCAAGTTCCGCTCATCTATATAAAAACAGAAGACCCGCAGATGGTGTCAGTATCCTCATCTCCGGCAACATACAGAACAATCCGGATATCTCAGAACCAGTCGCCTGGATCTATCGCAACTCATTTGGTGGAAATGTTTTTTATACTTCCCTGGGCAATCCCGATGACTTTCAAAATCCTTACTTTCTGAATATTCTGCAGAATGCCGTGGCCTGGGCCGCAGGCGTTCCCCCCCAGCATCCCATCTTTCTCGACTAATCATCCAGCCATTTCCTGCATCCATGTTTGCCCCAATTCGACTCAAGTCACTTCTCACTCCGCTGAAGATCGCATTTTTCTGTCTGGTAACTGTAAATATACATATATATCCACAGGAAGGAATGCCTGATATATGGCATGTTGTGGATGTGCCTGGAGCCTGGGAGAATTCCAATATCCCGGAATTCCGGCAATTCGATGGATTTGCATGGTATCGGGCCTATATCCCAATCCCATCTCACTGGGCGGGAAAAAGACTGTTTTTCAGTGCTGGACAAATTGATGACATGGATGAGGTCTTTTTTAATGGGGAGAAGATTGGGGCCTACGGATCAATGCCACCACTCATCAGTGATCCAGCCAGCTCCATTCGTCGACCATATGTCATCGAACCTGATCTGGTTCAGCCAGGGAATTGGAATCTTGTAGCCATCCGTATCTATGACAAGGGAGGTGCCGGCGGAATCACCAAAGGACCAGTTCAAATATTCTCAGGTCATGATGCCATAGATCTTGCGGGGAAATGGTTCATTTCGCGGGGAGATTTGCCCCAGTTGGCCCACTGGGATTCTATCGGGGACAATATTCAGCGCCTGCAGGAATTAAATAATTATTTCAACCGGACTGGCCGTCCGGCCTCAATGGACAATTATCCTTTGGTCGGTGCTGACAAGGAGGGCCCGCGATCGGCTATTCAGCAGGCAGCCCTCCTTTATAAAGACAACCAGAATGTTCATTCAAATACAGAAGGAAAAGGCGATCCTTTGTCTCCAGAGGCAGCCATCCAACAGTTTCAAATCCAACCGGGCCTGGGTATAGATGTGGCACTTCATGAACCGGAATGCCAGCAGCTCTCTATGTGGAATTTGATGAAATGGGCCGAGTGTGGGTCACCCAGTATATTCAGTATCCGAAACCGGCTGGTATTGAGCTCATTACATGGGACAATCATCTGCGGGCAGTTTATGATCAGGATCCTCCACCCCCTCCCTTCAACTCACCAGAGCTCGCCCGCTTCCGTGGACGTGACAAAATAACTGTCCACGAAGACTCGGATGCAGATGGTGTTTTCGATAACCACCAGGTTTTCATGGATGGATTGAATATCGCAACCAGCACGGCTCAGGACAAAGATGGAGTCTGGGTTCTCAATCCACCCTATCTGCTTTTTGTGCCAGATCGGAATCACGACGATTCCCCAGATGGTCCACCTGAGGTCCATCTTGTTGGATTTGGCTTGGAGGATACACACTCGGTGGCTAACAGTCTCAAATGGGGGCCCGATGGCTGGCTTTACGGCGTGACCGGATCCACAGTCACGGCCCGCATTCAAACCCCATTCAACCCCTCCTTTAAACCTCTCAAGTTCTTTGGTCAAACTGTCTGGCGCTACCACCCTCTGGATTATCGCTTTGAATTATTTGCTGAAGGCGGCTGGAATAATTTTGGTCTCGAATTCGACGACCAGGGTAGACTCTTTTCTGGAACAAATGGCGGTATGCAAGCTGTTCATTTTCTTCAGGGTGCCTACTACCAGAAGTCATTCGGAAAGCATGGCCCACACAATAATCCATTCGCTTTTTCCTATTTCGACGGAATGAAACTGGTTGGTGATTCCCGCCGGATGATTCATCAATGGATTGTCTATGGCGGCGGGGCCATACCTTCCTATGATGGCCTGATGATCGGGGTCAATCCTCTCGCTAACCTCATTATGGCACTGAAACGTCAATCAATCGGCAGCACCTTTGAAACAACTGAAATCCATAAAACTATTGAAACGGAACATAAATGGTTTCGACCCGTACACATTACAACTGGTCCGGATGGCTTAATCTATATTTCCGATTTTTATGACGGCCGCATCACCCATCTGGATCCCAGAGATAACTGGGATCGCGACCGCGGGCGCATTTATAGAATTCGATCCCTGGAAATGAACCCACACCCGGTTATAAATTTCAGGCAACTCGACAGTGCTGGACTTCTGAACCAGCTGATACATCCGAACCGATGGAATAGAGACACTGCCCGACGCCTCATTTATGAAAGAAATGAATTATCGGTTATTCCAACACTCCAAAAGTGGTTGGTCCATAGTTCAGATAATCAGGCATTGGAGGCATTATGGACACTCCACAGGCTCCAATCCATGGATAATCATTATTGGGTTCAGGCATTAAAACATATATCCCCCTCCATACGCCTCTGGGCAATTCGACTGCTTGGTGATCAATCAGAAACTTTAACTGAAGAAGTTTTCAAGCAGATCAAGTCCTTAGCTCGTATCGAAATCAATCCGGAGGTCATAGCTCAGTTACTTTGCTCTCTCCGTCGAATCCCGGTGGATCAATCCAATGACATATTGGCTCTGCTGATCAATCGCGATGAAATCCTGACAGATCCATTTCTACCAAACCTGGTGTGGTGGGCGGTTGAAACCAATTTTTCGCGGAGTCCTGATAACCTCATGCAATTACTGCAGCCAGTCTGGACATCCGGAAATCCATCCCGCATCTATCGCTCATGCATCGCCGAATTCCTGCCCAGGCGATTTGTCAGTGATCCAACCATGGACAACCTGAATCGCTGTGCGGATTATCTGCGCTCTGTCGAAAATTCTGAGGTATTGGCTTCTGCCCTGCGTGGTATAGAAACTGGCCTGCGCGGGCAATCCCTATCCCACGTTCCACCCCGTTTTGTTCACACGATCACCGAATTGGCCAGACAGCCCGATCCACCAGCAAACATTGTCCTGCTCGGAATCAAGTTGGCTCCAGCTGCCTGGAAATCTGAAGCTGGTCAGTTGATGCTGGAAAATGCCACCTCTCCGGCGTCTCGCATGGAAATCATTCAGGCGCTGGCGGAGTTCCCGGACTCCTCCATAAATGACCAGTTCCTTGCTATGGCCCAGGACGACCAGAATCCTGAAAATATCCGGGTTCTCTGCATAACCTCCCTGCGCTCTTTTCCGGAAGAGAGGCTCTCCCTGCCTTTGATTCACTTGCTCACCCAGTCAAACCTCACAAACCATGTCCAGTCGGCCATCATTGAAACCCTCGCAGGATATACTCCATGGACTCTGGATTTATTGATGATGATCTCAGAGGACAAAATCCCACCGGCTATCCTTCCATCAGAATATCAACTGATTCTCCTCAATCACCCAGATCAGTCGGTGCAGAACTTGGCCAATAAAATATGGAATTCCGCAGAAAAACTATCCACCGGTGAATTAAGCAATAAAATAGCGGCAATCCTGGAAACCACAGCTGGAGACACTTCACGCGGTAAAACCGTCTTCGCCACTCTCTGCGCCTCATGCCATCAACTTCATGGGCAAGGCGGTTCCATTGGCCCTGATCTCACAGGTTATGAACGAGATAACCAGTCATTTCTCATCACCTCCATCGTCGATCCCAACCTGGGAGTGCGCGAGGAGTATGAACTCGTCACTGTCACCACGGCTTCTGATGAATCAAAAGCCACCGCAGGATCCATATACTCCGGATTTATCCACAGCGTGGACAGCTCAGTTGTCACCCTCCGCAACCTGTCTGGAAGTCTCTCGTCCATCCCTCAATCAAGAGTCCTGTCCATCTCCCGCTCATTCAATTCACTCATGCCTGAAGGGTTGCTGGATGCTCTGTCGGATCAGGATATCGCTGACCTTTTCGCATGGTTGAAAAGCAATCCTGATTAATTCTCTTCCTCTAACCCACTCGAACCAACGAGAAAAAACGGTCTTCATAGTGCTCAAAGAGGTTTCTCGATTTGAGTAGCGCGGCCAGACTGTCAATCTTCGATCTATCCCGGGCTGCCTCGCTGAATGCCTTTTCTATTTCAGCGTGATATCCATTTGGATCCCGCTGAAGATCACTCGCATTCCCCGTAATCGATCTTTCCACCATCTCCACCATCAATTTGATCAGACACACCTCCCAAGGTTCCTCAACACCTCGGATAACCGACTCCATAGGTTGATCCCGCTGCAGAACATCGGCTCTTAGCCTATCCAAGACCTCATCAATCGGGCGATAGACTAACTCCGTTTGTATCTCCTCTTTTCGTATCTTAAATCCATACTTCAAAATCGTAAGATTCTTCTCAAATCTCTGCAGCCAGGCCATATACCGTACCGCCTGTTCCTCTGAAAACCCTTCCAAATTGGAATCCATAAATGAGGATGGCAAAAGAATTTGTGGCTTATACGCGTGCACGCGCCCTTCCCGTATCCGTGTCTGATTCACCGCATCCATCATCTCAGTCACCAAATGATACCGTATCGTCGTCGTTCCAAAACTCTCCAATTGCCTCTTCGGAGGAACAATCACATGTGAGTTGTTCACCGCATACCAAAAATCGAACTGGTCGTGAGATTCCATCATCTTATCAAAACTCTAAAATCCTCACCTTAAATTCCTATTGGGGACTATGCAAGCCACCGTTTTCATCGTTTTCCCCTCCCTCCAATCCCACCAGATCCCACCTGGCTCCCATTCAACCCAATAAATTGCCAGGCACATTGTGATTCAGTCCGGTGCGTTGGGGGATGGCCAGGCGGTGCTGAGACCGCAGCCAATCCAATAATAAAGTACCTGGCACAATATAAATTCATAAAGTACCAGGTACATTATACATGGAATGGGCTTGTGGTGGATGGGCTGCGGGGGGAGGCGAAAAAAAGCACGACCTGGGTGGATTGGAATTTTCCAGGTGGTGCTTCAAGTGAAGGGCTGAATATAGGATATGATAATGAGCTTAAGTCATGGTGATATCTGAATAATCAGTTGGAGGATAGGGAGATGAGGATTAGGAGGACTGTTTTTTCTATATGAAATATTTGAATTCTGATCCGTGTCTCTGTCGCGATTGAGGATAGATTTTTTGAGACCGAGGATTTGAGCGGAGATTTTGGATGTTGTGTCGAGGAGTTTTTGTGAGGTTGGGGGATCAATCCATTCGAGGTCCTTCGCGAGAAAGATGAAGGAGGCAAATGTTTGTCCATTGGACAGAGCCAGATCGAGTTGAGAGATTTTCTGATCCTGGTCATAAATGGCACTCGCGGCGGCCAAATGCCCCATGAGATCAAAGGCTTCGGATCGGATTTTCATCGCGAGTCCAATTCTTTCCTCTTTAGGGAAATTCTGAGTGATGAGCATAGTCGAGGAACAGAGGGATTTGGAAGCACCCCAGACGGTCCATTTTTCAAATTTGAACTCATTATCATGGTTTTTATAGGATTGGGAGTTATTCATGATTTGTTGATATTAATAATTTAATCATAGTAGGCGTATTCAGTATGTGGTCACAATGCGTGGGGTTTGGATAGGCCCAGTATTCATTTCACACCAGAAGTAGATGAGTCAGGCACACACCGGCCGATGTATCCACTTTCTGGAGATGATGTATAGTTGAATTTGGTGTGCATTGTCCAGAAATTTTTTAATCCAGGAATTGACGAAATCACAGGCGTGAGGTCATGGTAGGTATTGTGGAGAATCAGGATCAATTAGGTCAGATAAGAAACCGTATAAGATCGATTCAATTGGTGCTTGAGAATGCAGGGATTGAGGAATCTGCCACTGAGGCTGAATGGATCCTATCGCATGCGGCAGGAGTGCGACGTTCGTCAATTTTTTCCCCGATACAAATGGAGAAGATAAACTGGAATGTTTGTGATCCAGTTATTGAGAATATCATCGGACGTCGGGTTTGTCGTGAGCCACTGCAGAGGATATTCGGGAGTTGGGACTTTTATGGCTATGAATTTTCAGTGGGATCTGAGGTATTGATTCCGCGGCCGGAGACTGAGGGGTTGGTGGATCTTGTTTCACAGTGGATTCGGGAATATGGCACTTCCGAATCGAGGATCTATGGAGTGGATTGGGGGACTGGGAGCGGGTGTATTGCAGTGACTTTGAGCCGGATACACAATCATTTGCAGATGGTGGCGGTGGACATTTCGGAAGGAGCTATTTCGGTTGCACGTGAGAATTCACGGCGACACGATGTGGGGAAGCGGATTGAATTTATATTGAGTGATGGACTGAGCGGGATTTCCACATCCGAGGAGATATCTTTTCTGGTATCCAATCCACCGTATATCAGCAGCGGAGCTATTGAAGGTTTGGATCCTGAGGTTCGGGATTACGAACCACGATTGGCACTGGATGGGGGGGGCGACGGAATGGATGCATACCGGCAGATTGTAAAGGAAATACAAACTTTAGAGATCAGGCCAAAGTTGATTGCCCTTGAAATCGGAGCCGACCAGGGTGAATCGATTCTGGCAGTGCTTGAACCATTGAAGAAGTATGAGATTGAAGTCATCCGGGATATTTATGGGAAGAACAGATATGTAATGGCGCGCTCTTCCTGAAAGGATAAATTCACCATAAGTGACTGGTTTCAGGGAATTCTCAGGTTTCTGAGCAGATTTCATGATTCTTTTCCTTGTATCCTGCGGGTATGGAGGTAGAGTTTTCCCGCTTTGTTTCATTTATTGGCCATGATATATGTGTTCCAATTGTGAAACAGAGGATTGCCCTTGTAGCTCAAATGGATAGAGCAGCGCTCTCCTAAAGCGACGATCTGGGTTCAATTCCCGGCAGGGGCACCATCATCCAAGCAATGTTTCGATGGACCGCCTGGAAGCTTTGGAGGAGGGGCTGATCAGTTCCGGCATTTCCGCATCCGCTATGGAACTCCACGACTGGGAAACAGGACGGATTTTTCTCCACGATTCAATTCGAGCTGAAACTGCGAATAAAATGATCCAAAGCATGAGATTCCTGGGTTGAGTGAGCACCCGTTCGAAGGCACTTTGCAGGTAGTTCATGCTGCAACCCATGGCTATTCCGAAAGAAATCAATTGTAATTCGATATCACCAGGAGTGATGGAGGCGCGGAAATTACGGAACAAAGTCAAAATTATCAGGAATCCATAAGATAATAATCCACCCCATCCATTTTCCGCGAGAAGCAGAAAATAGTGGCTTTCAACACAGGAGTTCTGCCGATTCTCATCGATGGAGTGGTTTTTTTCAGCCATCCAATTCCAGACAAAATCTGCGTATTCATATGGTGCGTTTATCAGCAGGGCATAGTTATTCCACCCAATTCCCATAGGATAATCTTTGACCATCGCCAATGCGGCATTATTGAGAATTCTCCTATATTCCTCGGAGGCGATGTTACCGCTATCATTAAACCGGCTGACAATTGTATCCATGGAGATCAGGGCTCCGACAAAAGCAATAAGCGAAAAAGCTCCTATAAACAG
This sequence comes from Verrucomicrobiota bacterium, assembly GCA_021209225.1. Lineage (GTDB taxonomy): Bacteria > Verrucomicrobiota > Verrucomicrobiia > Limisphaerales > JAJOIW01 > JAJOIW01. The sequence continues at coordinate 7,115 of JAJOIW010000010.1, read as the reverse complement.
AAGTTTTTTTTGTGTTGGTTTATGAATGAGGCAAACAATGAGAACGAGGCTTATTCCAAATCCGAATACCAATAAAGAAGCTCTTGAAAGGGCAACAACAACAATGATGCAGGAGGCACAGAAGCCGGCAAAAAGGAATTTATTGCGGGGATTATCTGAGCCCAGAGCGAGTGACAGGATGGGCATTGAAATGAGAATGGCATACATTGCCAGAGCATTCTGATGTTCGAATGTTCCCCGTGATTGGTATTGGCCATCGATGTATCGGGTTTTCAAGACAGCAAGGCACTCCCACAATAGAATGACCGCCATTACCTGAAAGAAATAGAGAATCCTTCTTTTTGTTTTGAGATACGCGAAAGCTCCGAAAAACAGACAGAGGACAAAGAGCATTTTATGTAGAGCCATGAAGTGGTAGTGAAGGTTTTCTGCCCAGAATAGACTCAAGGAGGAAGCAAAGCAGTAGAGCAGGTATGCTGCTAATCCTGCGGGGATGCGGAATCGATGGGATGAGTTCTCCAGCAATGCAGAGACAGCCAGGGCTATCCCCAATGCGTGATTAAAATAAAAGTGGTACCTTTTGTATGTCCCCGATAAAACTCTTGCGAATCCAGGGTGAGTCCCCAGTTTCCCGGGCTCAGGAATCCATTTATGGTCATCAAGCACATCAGGGCAAAGGTGGCATCCTGCCAGGCTGGTCTGTGGCGCAGGAAAACACCCAGAAGTGGGCCACCTAGTGGAAAAACCACCAGGATCAGTAACCACTTCAAAGTTTCCTTGGCACCGGGGTCGATCATGTCCTGTTCTGAGTATGGCATGTTTTGTGCCATTGGGTGAGTTATGACAAAGGTCAATGAATTGGTCGAAATACCGGAACAGACATGGGAAATCCACAAAGAAATGGATGTTCACCCGATGCTTGCGCCAGTTTCATGCAAGGAAAAGCAGATCGATCGCAATGCATTTGCAAAAGTTGCAATGTATGGGGTGCCCTTCACAATGATCAACTTCGATGAGTGGAAGCGGGATGTGCTGGATTCGGTGGAGAGAAGGTCCAATACCATATATTTCACAGCAAACATAGACTTTATTGTTCAGTCATTGGGGGACCATGAGTTGCGCAGGATATTGTGTCAGGCCGATCGTGTCTTATGTGATGGGACTCCGGTACGATGGCTCAGCGGCTGTTTTGGGGAGAGGCTGGTGGAGCGTCTGGCTGGAAGCGATCTGGTTCCGGAGATTCTCAACATAGCTGACCTGAATGGTTACAGGGTTTTATATGGGGGGAGGAAGAGGTTAATAGAAGAGCGATTGAGAACATCCGGCATCAGTATTCCGGGCTTGGGGGGATTGAAGGATCTGCCCCCGCATGGGCCCCTGTTGAGCAGATGCCTCATACGGAAATAAACAAGCAGATCCAGGAATTTCAGCCGGATATACTACTGGTATGTCTTGGATGCCCGAAGCAGGAGAAGTGGGTGTGGATGAATCGTCATCACTGGGATGTGGGAGCCATTTTTGGCCTCGGAGCCTGTGTGGACTTCATAGCCGGGCGGCGTGGGCGATGTCCCAGGTGGATGCGCCACACTGGGTTGGAATGGTGTCATCGATTGATTCAGGAGCCAAAAAGATTGGGGCCTCGGTATGTGAAGGATATATTCATCATGTCCAGGTTATTGTGGAATGGGTGGTTATATAAAAAGCACTTTTCATGTATAAATATTGATGTGGCCGGGATGTGTTCTATAGCTATCGATGTTAAGGAATCAGAAATTGTCATATCCACCAGCAGGACCATGTCTCTGATTGATTGGCAGGTAATGGAGATTCTGTTCATGAGTATTCATGATCCCAGAATCCGCAGGGTTGTCGTGGATTGTCATTTATTACAGAGAATGGATAATGCCGGTGCTGGGTTATTGATAGAGGTATGGAGGATTGCTGCCAGACATGGATGCGGGTTTCAGCTGAGATTGGTTCCGAATTGGTTGGATAAATTGATGAGGGATTGGGGATGGAGCCAGCTATTCTCGACTCCGGTACATGAAATATATGGGATTATCCGGGGGAATGTTGAAGAATCCATGGATTTTGGCGCATTGCATCACCTGAAGTTGGCTTATGAAAAATTCATTGAACTGGAATCCGGCATGGAAAAACCTGTTTTGGATCTCGGAGTCGAGGATGAGGTGGTCTTGGTGGAGGAAACATGGCACTAAATGTGATTGGCATGAGTGCCCTCATGATTGCTGGGGGGCGGGGAGGCATTGGAAAATGGGTTCGTCAAGTATTGGCGGAACTGAGGAGGATTCCTTCAGATTTTGAATTTGAGGTCTATGTTCTTCGGAAAGATTATACTTTTTTGCAGGATCTGGAATTTCCCGAAGGGAGAATAAAGCTTATAGTTGTATCTGAATGTTTCCGTGGAGCGCTGATGAACTGGTTGTGGCATCAATTCATATGGCCTGTGTGGGCAATATTGCGTCAATATCGATGCATTCATTCCCCGAGTTATAGACGAATGCCATTGTGGATGCCATGTCCAATGGTTGCGACCATTCATGATTTAGCGCCATATGTCATGAGTGAACGGTATGATTGGATGAGGACGTGGGTGACCCGATGGGCGCTGCCTGCGATCGCACGCCGCATGAGTGCCGTTGTTGCCGTGAGTTCTGATACAGCTGGTTCCATAGTTCAATATCTTCATGTGCACCCATCGCGCATAAAGGTTTTATACAATGGTGTGGACCATGGTGAATTCAATCAGGAAATTTCAGAGGATTGTGTGAATAATCTGAGTTTGAAATATGGATTCACATCCAGATACTGGGTGTATGTTTCCCGTATTGAGCATCCGGGAAAGAACCATTGTGCTGTTATTGAGGCATTTGAGCTGTTTTGTGACGAGCAATTTGATGGCATGAACTGGAGTCTGGTGTTTGCTGGTGCTGACTGGGATGGGAGTGAGGTCGTGCACGGGAGAATACAGAAATCCTGTCGTAAGGATCAGATACACTGTCTGGGCTACATAGATCAATTTGAACTTGTGGTTTTATACCGTGGAGCGTATGGACAAATATTCGGCTCACTGAGTGAGGGATTTGGCATACCCATTATTGAAGCGATGGCCAGTGGTGTTCCAGTGATCGCATCTGGTGAGGGAGCTATTGGGGAAATCATGGGCGTTGCGGGAATACGCACGGATGTCAGAAATCCGTTTGCCATGGCTCAATTGATGAGTCACCTGGTGACTCGTCCTGACATACGGCTGCAACAGATCGAAGCAGGACTTGAGCAATCCATTAAATTCAACTGGAGTGAAGTGGCTGCGGGCTTGATCGGAATTTATACAAGTTGCATGGAACAATCCATTGGAAAAAATAAGCAAATAAATTCCATTGCCATTCCGTCTGGATCTGTTCTTGAGTAAGTATGTCGGGAAATCCTCCAGAAAAAAATCGAATTGTTGAAAGGAAATCTCATGTGAGATTTGAGCCTGCCTATGGATATGGCGACGGGGAGAGCGAGTCATTCGGGCAGCCGGTAAAATTGCCATTTGATCCGGTCAGAATATTTTTGGCGACACAGAGATTCTGGTATTTACCATTAATTGGTGGGCTTCTGTTTGGTGGGGTGGCATTTTTCTATGGTCTGCATTTTTTCCGGGTTGAATATTCTGACGAACTGATGTTTGTTCCTAATGAGATTCCAACGAATTTGCGGGCGAATGAGTTTGGGGAGTCATATAAACCCAAGGAATTGGATCCTAATTCGTTGTTATCGATGATGTTGTCGAGGCGGACATTGGCAGCAACCAGTCGGGTGCCGAGTTTGCGGAATCACACCACAGTGGAGAGTTTGATGAAAAATATCAGACTGGAGCATGATAAAAAGACCGGAATTATACGGGCCCGGTATACGACGACTGGAGGGCGGAAAGAAGTCATTGCCGTCTTAACCGCTTACGGTAAGGAAGTGGAGAATCTCACCAGAAGACTGCAGACAGATGAGGCGCAGGATGTCGTTCGTTTTTTAAATCGTCAGTTGGTGAAAGCCGAAGGTGATTTGTCCCAGAATCGAGCTGCCATAGACGTATTTATCTCAATGCATGGATATTTGGATGCCACACTTGAGATGGAGGCCGATTTGCGCACCCGGAATGATATCCATATGCGCATGCAGAGTGCCCATGTCGAACTTGCCACTATTGGGTATAAGATTGACTCATTGCTTGGAGTCCTGAGAGACCATCACCCCTTATTAACCCGATTGCACCAGGAGAAGTCGAAACTTGAGCTGCTGAAAAGTCAGTATACAGACAAGAATCCTGTAGTTCTGACTCAGCAGGAATCCGTTCATGAGCTGGAGAAACGAATTGATAGTGAGTTAGGTGGGGGAAAAACTGGGGATTCATCTGAATTCACCAGGGATAATTTCACAAATGCGGTTTTTCTGGATTTGTTGAATTCGCAATCGCGGAAGCGTGTTCTGGATGAGGAGCTTCTCTCGATGGAACAGTTTTTGAAGACTATGGAGGATAAGCTGGAGAAGCTGCCGGGGTTGGCTCAGCAATATCTCAAATTGAAGTCCGAAGATGACAGGCTGCAAATTCTTGTGGATCTGCTAAAAGCCAGGAAGCGTGAAGCTGAAATGTATATTGAGGAAGTCATTCCCGCATATAAGGCATATGAGGGATCCGTTTATGAAAGTGTTGAAGAGAAAAATCCAACCAAAATATTTTTAGCTGTGGTATTTTTCGGGATGGCATTTGGTGCCAGTACAGTATTTCTCATAATCATATTTTTTGAATTATTGAATGATCGAGTGGTGACGGTGGGTGACATGAAGCGGGCGACTGATCTGCCTGTCCTGGCAGGATTGACTGAGTTTTCCAGAATTCCGAAAGATACCGGGAAATGGAGTATCGCTTTATGGAAGCGTGTTGAAGCTTTGTTGGATGAAAGAAAAGCCGGGCTTAAAGAGATCACATTGTCCTCTATGAATTCTGGGGAAGGAAAGACGACCTGGATTGGCTATTTGTCCCGTGCCGCCTGGATGAATGGATCCCGTGTGGTTGCTTTTGTGAATACTGTGCCATCTGAGGGGACATGGAAGGTGATTAAGCTGGAACATTTTCTTGAGCATCCACATCGGGTTCTCAGTGAGATTCGCGAATCCGGTGACGCTCCCAATCCAGTGGCTGTGATTATCCAGGATGACTGGGTTTGGACACAGAAAAATGCCTTTTTATGGAAGCGGGCGTGTTCTGAGCTTTATGGGGAGTCATCAATGGTTTTTTTTCTGGAGATTAATAATCCTATGTTAGACGAGAATATGATCTTTTTGTCGACCAATGCGAATGTGTTCTGGTTGAGTCGGAGTGGCGAACCAAGGTTTGCGGAGTTGGAACATATCATAGCGATGCTGAGGGGTATGAGTACTGGAATTCGTGGCATGTTCATTAATCGTTTGCCACGATGTATTGAGCAGTTGCCTCTGACGAACAAGGGATGGATTGCCATGGCACTATTCCTGGGACTCATGACAGGTATCGGAGTGGGAAGCAATCCTCTTTGTGCTGCAGAATTCGTGTATCAGAAAGCGGAGATCCGTTCCTTGGAATATAGATTGGGGCCTGGTGATGAGTTGGACATATATATTTATTCGAAGCCTGAAACCATGAGTCGTGGGGTTGTTATCAATCCGGATGGGGCGATCAACTACCTGCAGGTCGTCGGACTTCAGGCTGAGGGATTAACAGTCAACGAGCTGAAGTCACGATTGGCAGGCGAACTTTCGCAGTATTACCGGCCGTCTGCTGTGGTGGTCATACCTCAGGTATTTCGCAGCCAGCGGTATTCGGTTCTTGGTGCCGTCCGGGATCCTGGAGTTTATGTCCTTGATCGCCCCGTTACAGTGCTTGAAGCCATTGCGCGGGCGCGGGGATTGCGAACGGGATTAACAGGACATGATGATCAGGAAACCGCGGACCTGTCGAAAGCTTTCCTATTCCGTCATGGAGATCGGATATCCATAGATTTTGAAGGACTGTTGCAGGGAAAAACCCAATTGAATGATGTGAAATTGCAGAGTGGGGATTTCTTATGTTTTCCCCCGAGAAAGCAGGAGGAAGTGTTCATCATGGGAGCTGTTATGGGGCCTGGAAAAGTGACATTCCAACAAAGAATGACCCTGGGTCAACTGATAGCCAGGCAAGGAGGATTTTCTCCGGACGCCAATTCAGAAAAAATCCTGATATTGCGTGGTGGGCTGGCACATCCGCAACCTCACATCGTTCATTTCAATGAAATACTTCAGGCGAGGGGGCAGGATTTTCCATTGGAATCCGGTGATCTTGTTTTTGTATCGGACAAGCCGTGGAAAAATCTTGAGACTTTGATAGATATCGCGACGCGTGCATTTATTGGTGGATATTCCACCACAATCGCGTCCGATAGGATCCCCTCATTCATCAGCCGGTGACTCAACTGCATTTGTCCCAATAAATAAACGAGTAATATTACATGAAACAATCCATGATTCTGAATTCAGCATGTAGGGTAATTTTGCCTATGTTACTTCTTATTTTCCAAGGGTGTGGAACATTGACCAGAAACGGGGCGGATATCCATTCTCAATCAAGCCATGGGCCTCAACCACAGGTTGAGGAGCGATCAGGAGAGGAATTCATTGTTCAGCAGGTGGATTTCCGCGCTCCGGAAAGCCAGCCAAACTGGGACGGGGGGACAAAATATCGAATTGGTCCCGGTGACGTTCTGCGGATGGATCTTCTGAATGATGAGTATCCGGCCCATAACATTCCGGTCGGCCCGGATGGTTATATATATTTTGATTTATTGGATGGTAAGAACGTGTCCGGTATGACACTTGTTCAGGTGCAGGAGATGCTGCTTGAGGCACTCCGGCAATATCACAGAGATCCCCGTATATCTGTCAATCTGGTGGAGGCCAGGAGCAGTACCTACATGGTGTTGGGAGCAGTTCACAATCCTGGAATATATACATTGGACACGGCGGTGACATTAGTGGAGGCACTTGCCCGGGCGGGGGGATTGTCCTATTCACAGAGTTCCGGGTCTGTCGAATATCTG
>JAJOIW010000188.1 GCA_021209225.1 Verrucomicrobiota bacterium | reverse complement strand
ATGAATTGTGCCGGGCACTCAAAGGCGTTGTGGTCCTGGATGAAGCTTATGCTGAATTTGCCCGCGAAAATGCCATGTCCCTGGCGACCAGGCATCCACACGTTCTTGTGTGCCGCACCTTCTCGAAAGCATACTCCCTCTGTTTTCAAAGGATTGGTTATGTGGTGGGACATCCCGAACTTATTCAGGCTCTGGACAAAGTCCGTGACAGTTACAATGTCAACGGCCTCGGTCAGGTTGCCGCCATCTCAACCCTCAATCATCATGAATATTACGAGAGGAATTTTCAGGTCGTCATTGAGGAACGCAACCATCTCAGCCAGTCATTGCAGGCTCTCGGGTTCCATGTCTTTCCGAGTCAGACGAATTTCATTCTGGTTGAACCCACTGGACTGCCGGCTCCGGAATGGTTTGAAAAACTGCATGCACAAAAAATCATGATCCGCTATTTCAAACACCCACGCGTGGAGAAATTCCTCAGAATTTCAGTGGGCAGTCCTGCAGAAAACCGCAAACTGCTCGCATCCATCAAAAAAATTCTCAAATCCATCCAGACACCTCATCAATCTTAACCTGGACCGGATTCATCCAAATTATTCAATTCTGAAAATGGTTCATCAGGACGCATAAGGGAGTATATGAAAATGACATGTTTACAATTCAATGGATTGAAATTCCTTCTGGGGATTTTCCTGGCAGGACTGTGCAATCAATCCCTTCAAAGCCAATCGTCAGGGGCGGATGCCAGGGATTTATTCCGTCAGCTGAATGATGAATGGCCAAGTCCAAATGAGCAGCGCCTGGCCAGTGGAGCCCCAGGGCCCGAATACTGGCAGCAACGCGCCGATTATAAAATCTCCGTATCTCTCGATGAACACACCAACCGGCTGAGTGGCACCGAAACCATCACTTACCACAACCATTCACCACATATCCTCCGCTATCTCTGGATGCAGGTGGAGAATCAGATTTTTGATCCACTGAGTCTGAGCCGGCGATCTGAGACGGCCCCCAATCTGGAGGGAATGGATATCGAAGCTTTCAGGAATCTGCAGTTTTCCCGAGGTTTCGACGGCAGTGTGGAGCTCTCCTCATTCCGTGATGCCAGCGGCGCAGCCATCCAGTTTTCCCGCGTGGACACCAATGTGAGAGTCCACCTGCCCGAGCCCCTCCATCCCGGAGACATTTTCACCTTCTCTCTGAATTGGGAAATGCCCATCAATGACGCGACCCGGGTGCGTGCGCGAACCGGCTTTGAATATTTTGAAGAAGACGGCAACGCCATTTATGAGCTGGCCCATTGGTATCCCAGAATGGTCGCCTATACTGACTACACTGGTTGGCAGCATAAATCCTTTCTGGGACGGGGTGAGTTCACTCTGGAATTCGGGGATTTCGATGTGGAGATCACGGTTCCGGCCGACCATATCGTAGCCGCCACCGGGGTTCTGCAGAATCCTCAGGACGTCCTGACATCCAGCCATCTTACCCGTCTGGAATCCGCAGCCACCTCATCGGTTCCTGTCCAGATCATCACTGAGAGTGAAGCCAGAGAAAATCAGAAATCCCCGGCGGATGGCACGATAACATGGCGATTCCAGGCTGAAAATGTCCGGGATTTTGCCTGGGCCTCATCCCGGAAATTCCTCTGGGATGCCATGGCAGTGGAATCCGGTGGAAAGACGGTTATGGCGATGTCCTATTATCCCCCCGAAGCTGAACCCCTGTGGAGTCGGTACTCAACCCAGGCCGTCGCTCATACCATCGAGGTTTATTCGCGATTCACCTTCGACTACCCATACCCGGTGGCCATATCCGTGAATGGTCCTGTCGGCGGTATGGAATATCCCATGATCTGTTTCAATGGCCCCAGAGCCATGAAGGATGGAACCTACTTCGGGGCACATAAATCCCCGGAAGAATGGCCATTTTCCAAATACGGATTGATTTCGGTGGTGATTCACGAAGTGGGACATAATTACTTTCCCATGATCGTCAACTCCGATGAGCGACGCTGGACCTGGATGGACGAAGGGTTGAACACATTCCTGCAATTCCTGGCCGAACAGGAATGGGAGGACAATTACCCATCCCGGCGCGGTGAACCCGACCAGATCATTTCCTACATGACCAGCTCCAGGCAAGTCCCTGTCATGTCTCATTCCGATCTCATACATCAATTCGGCAATAATGCCTATGCCAAACCAGCCACGGCCCTGAATATCCTCAGAGAAACAGTCCTCGGCCGCGAACTCTTCGATTTCAGCTTCAGAGAATATGCCCAAAGATGGATGTTTAAAAGACCCGAGCCCTTTGACTTTTTCCGATCCATGGAGGATGCCAGCGGTGTCGATCTGGATTGGTTCTGGACCAATTGGTTTTACTCAACCACTCATTGTGACATTGCCATTGGGCAAGTGGATTGGTACCAGGTCAGCTCACAGGATCCCGTCATAGAAAAACCTATCCAGCGCACCAAAGATGAGCAGAAGCCCATCACCTTGTCTGAATCACTGAACAAGCCCCTGCCAAAAAGGGCCGACCGCTTCCCTCAACTCAAAGATTTCTATAACTCATACGACCCATTCGATGTCACCGCCGACGATCGCGAAAAATATCAGAAATTCATCGATTCACTCACTCAGGAAGAAAAAGACCTGCTTAAAACAGGGGATAATTTTTATCGCGTCACCTTCAATAATTTTGGGGGTCTCATCTCGCCCATGACTTTGAAAGTCACCGACGACCGCGACCAATCCACCATCCATCACATCCCAGCCGAAATCTGGCGCCGGAATGCTCAGTCCGTCCCATACCTCATCGTCTCACCCAGACCCCTCAAGTCCTGGATCCTCGATCCCTTCCACGAATCTCCGGACAGTGACCGCTCAAACAACCAATTCCCCAGACAATTGGAACCCCAGCGATTCGATCTCAAAAAATCCAAACTCGATAAAAACCCCATGCAGCTGCAGAAAGAATCACCTGCAAAAGCCCCCACCTCAGAACCTAATCCTTAATAACCCACTCCATATATTCCGCATTCGCACCCCAAATATGCCTGTCCATTTAACGGAGAATAAAGTGCCTGTCCCTTTATTATCTCAATTTGGATGGATCGCGTGGTGGATGGTTTGGCTCGGGCCTCGACTTTGCGGTTCGGACCTTTTTCAGATCTCCGTGATCGATGCGGGCAATGGTTGGCCCGTGCCAATGGTCGAATTGACCACGATTCATGAAGTGCGGTTTGTTTCGGACAATCGGGGGATTATTGCCTTTGATTTGCCGGAATTAATGGGGACGGAATGCTGGTTTTCCATTGTGGGTCATGGTTATGGGGTTCCCAAAGATGGATTTGGATATGAAGGTGTTCGATTCACTCCCATGCCAGGTGGGCGTGCCACTGTCTCGTTGCACCGGACTTATCCAGCTCAGCGCCTGGGTAGATTGACCGGAGCGGGCATATTCTCTGAAAGCCAGAGATTCGGATTGGAATCCCAGTGGCATGAGTCGGGTATTCTCGGTTGTGACAGCGTTCAAATAGCTCGTCATAATGGAAAACTCTTCTGGGCCTGGGGAGATACCAACCTCCCCGGCTACCCGCTTGGACTCTTCCATACCTCAAGTGCCACCACTTCTCTCAATCCCATTCCGGATTTCATTCCTCCTATTCGTCTCACCTTCGATTACTTCAAAGATGCCAACCAGCGCATTAGAAATGTGGCTGAAATGCCCGGGGATGGCCCAACCTGGATCAGTGGCTACGTGAGCCTGCCCGATCAAGCCGGCAATCACCATCTCGTCGCCAGCTATCTTAAAGTGAAAAACTTTCTCCAGGCCTATGAAGCAGGTCTCTGCATTTGGGATGAAAATTCCCAGTCCTTTATCAAACATCGGGTTCTATGGGAACATTCCCCGGATCATCCCACTCCCCCAACCATTCCTGAGGGCATCCGGTCATTTGGAGCGATGATTCCCAACAACCATGGCTCCTCTTTGGCGATCCTTTCCCAAAACTCCAGATGCCCGCCACCTTTGAGGCCTGGAGCCAACAACTCCACTGGCAGTCATTAACCCCGCAATCTCATGTCCCTTCGCTTGATGGGTCATCTCAGGTCGCTCCCCACCGGGGCTCCATCGCCTGGAACCCATTCCGGCAAAAATGGGTGGCCATTTTCACACAACTCAATGGCACTCCATCCAGGTTAGGTGAAATCTGGTATGCCGAAAGCAATTCACCATTTGGAAAATGGGGCGATGCGGTCAAGGTCGCCTCCCACAACAATTACTCATTCTATAACCCGCGGATCCACCCCGAATGGACATCCAACCATTCTCCAATCCTCTTATTTGAAGGCACCTTCTCACGTCAGTTCGCCGACAATCCTCACCCAACCCCTCGCTTCGACTATAATCAAATCCTCTATCGACTCGATCTCAATTCTCCCCCTTGGACCACTCCATAAGCTCAACACCCACCCAATCCGAAGCTCAGTCACAAAGTGCCTGTCCCTTTATCCACTTTATCCAATCACCTCGACCTCCGCCCCTGACCACTGGACCGCCACAGGCTGCCAACCGGCCGATATTCAATAATAAAGTGC
>JAJOIW010000092.1 GCA_021209225.1 Verrucomicrobiota bacterium | reverse complement strand
AGCTAATGCCGGCATCATGACAATAGTGAGAATTAACGGGATGAGTTGACTCAATCCCCTTTTTTGGCCCTTCAGCCTGATCATTTGCCCCTTTTGCGTCGGTGGCTGGTTTTTCCTCCTTTTTTGCTGCCATGGTAATATTTTCGTTTATCGAGTTTTATTTAATGTGAGTATTAACGTTTCAGATTCACGACCTCCTGAAGCATCTCGTCACTAGTTGTGATGATTCGTGCACTTGCCTGGTATGCTCTTTGGGTGGTGATCATGGATGAAAATTCCTCACCTAATTCCACATTTGAGAGTTCCAGCGCCCCTGAACGAACTTTACCTATACCATTCTCGTTTGGTCGCCCGGGATTGGTATTCCAATCTATCGGTCCTGCAAGGTCAGTTCTGGAATACAAATTGCCGCCTTCCTTTTTCAGGGCGTCAGGATCCTTGACTTTTTGTAAAAGGATTTGCCCAGCGATGGCGGTTGTTCCATCCGTGAGGAACATGATGATCTCTCCACGTTCAGACACAGACCAGTTCGATATATCAACTCCAGCCGGGGCGGCGGTGGGTACTTGAATCCTCAAATCTCCAAGGTTATTCAGATCAGCATTGCTGAATCCTTGCACTCTAAGGCCGTTGAATGTGGTCAGATAGCCTTCCTGATCCAACTTGAAATGTCCATCGCGTGTGAGAAAATCCTCTCCGGATCGATTGTTCTGGACAACAAAATATCCTTCACCATCGATGAACATATCGAGATTATTTTCTGTGCGCTGCAGGGTGCCTGTCGTATGAATGCTCTGCACCACCTGGGTGTCAACGCCTGTTCCGATTTGATTGATGGATGCGTTATCAACACCGAAATTCCCAACTGATTGGGAAAATGTATCGGCGAAGGAAACACGTCCTGCTTTATATCCATGTGTATTGACGTTGGCGATGTTGTTACCAATGACATCCATCTGCTGCTGGAAATTTCGCAGTCCGCTGATTCCTGATATTAGTGATCTTAACATAATAGCTTTTTGTGGTTATTTTACTTTTTTGCTGATGTGTTCGATGATTCAGCCATCATCGATTGGCTTGCGTTGGTTGGTGTGGTGAGAACATTCACGACTTCGCTCAGTTCATAGGATCCCCCATCGACCACAACTTTTGGCTTCCCTGCCGAAATCAGTATTGCTTCCACAACTCCGGTGGTTAATTCTCCATTTTTATCCTGTAATTCAACCGTTTTACCAATCAGGGAACTCGCTTCTATTCTTTGCATGGTCACAGTCAGCTCTTTATTCTGTTCCAGTGAGGCGAACTGCGCCATTTGAGTGAAATAATCCATATCCGCCTGAGGATTCAATGGGTCCTGATTGCTCATTTGTGTGACGAGCAATTGCAGGAAATCATCCTGTCCCAGCTGCTGCTGCGCACCGATTGTTGAGATTGTTGGCTCTTCGACAGCCAATGGTACCGGACCATTGGTATTTAAACGAACTGGAATCGCACTTTCTGCTTTCATATATATATCCTCAAAAGTAAGTATAAATCTATGCCAGTTGATCCATCAGTGTGACATCGACGACCTCATCGTTTAAATGTCCATTGGTTTCCTGAAGTTCAGATTTTCCTGGCTGCCTGTCCGATAGCTTTTGCTGGTTTGTATCCGAGCCCTGATGCCCGGAGGAGAAAGAGTTCTGGGAATCACGCTGCGGTGAGGAGTCGCGCGATGACAAATTCTGGGAATATTCCTCAGGCGAAATAATTTCCGATGTCACCCGCACATTGTGCTTTTGGAGAGAATCATTAAGCCCATTTATATGCTGCATCAGGTTAAGTGATTCATCCGAGTGAACCTGAAGTGTGGCCTCGATCCATTCACCATCCTGCTTCAAATGCATCTCGATCGATTCACCACCTATGTCAAAGGATAATTGAACCTGACCATCAACCAGGGGACGGAGCCTGACAATTTCCCGCATCAGGGATTCACCCAGTTTTTCCGCCTTGGTCAATGAATCCATCGCAGCCGATGAATCTCCGGAGGACGACAAGGCATCCAAACCGGAGTCATGAATCGACTCATTTGAAAACGGATGAAAATCAGCCCCTGACAAATCTACCCGGTCAGCCGCTGATTCAAAATGCATTTGTGAACTCAGGGCATCCACGGCGGGAGACTCCCAATCGCTGATCTGTGTGATGGATGATATTTCTGCTGGCTCTATGGCTGGCATTTCAATGGTAATATTTGCCGTTCTAACCGGTTCGTCCATGGATGAAGCATCCTCTGTGCCTAAGTCGTTCTCTTGGGAAAAACCCGGAATTTTCGGGGAGCTGGCAGTCGAGGATCCGGATATAAGTGGCTGAGGATCAGCATTTATCTGACTGGTTCCTTTATTCCTCGAAACAGGAACCTGTATGGCAGGGGAATCGGCAAAATAGTTCCTTTCAGGCAGATTCTGCTGGGCCGGAATGGTGTCTTCTCCACGTGTCCCCTGACTTTTGGCAACCTGATTGTGAAGCATCTCTGAATATATCTCCTGAGCATATTCTCCAGATTCATCAGTAATGGGGGATTCGTCTTTTCCTGATTCTGTTCCTACCCGTTCAATATCTGTAATTTGCTCAGAACCAGGGGTGGGGTTAAGGTTCTGAGCCACTTCATTGCTCGGAATCCCGGAATCCTTTGATGTTTGTGAATTCACCCAGGAAGTGTCCGCTTTCAAATTTTCCTCCTGAGCTGGAAATTGGTTACCTGGGATGGATTGGGGGTTGGCTGCAGATTTTGGCAACCAGTTATCCCCCTGTCTCTGCACCATCATCATGCGATCAGATTGTGGCGATGCTTTTTCCATCGTCTGAACCCGCTCCGTATCCCCTGATACACTCAGTCGCACATCTCCAATCCCGCCGGGGAGTATCTTAGTTCCATCCCCTACGGACATGCTTATGTCCAATGGAACACTCTTTTTATCAACTGGAATCTCTCTTTTCCCAATCGGATCCATTCCCGGATCCATTGGCAATCGGGATCGCAGGTGACGACTTGACGTTGGTTGAACATTCTTGAGCTTTTGGTCTGCAGGAATCGACACTGGAGTCGTGTGCAAGCGATCCAGAGCAGAAGCCTCTGAATGATCAGCCTGACTGCTTGTGATGATGGATTGACGATCAGGTGGAGTATTTCCATTGACTATCTGGTCCATGGGATGAACTGGTCCTTTGGAAGGTTCCGCACCAGTGAGCCCGTTATTTGTTGCCATCATGTCAATGTGGTGCCTGGATGAAATTCTATCCGGAGCCCTGTTCCTCAAATTGCTGGAATCGGGGATGTCAGGATTGTCTGTATTATTGCGGGATTGAGAACTCAATTCGTTCTGACCTTCCCGAATTGTTTCATTGCCGGAAATGAAACGCTCCATACTGAAGTTTATATGAAACGCATGCTGAATATCTCCTTTCTGCTCAGCCGATGCTTTATTTTGAAAGTCACCATGAGTCCTTAAATGACGAGAATCGGGAACCATGAACTCATGATTTATCTCCGACGTGATCTCACCGGATCCAGGCCTCGAATGCATTCTCAATTCATACCCGTCACTCAATGCCAGGATCCTACTTGAATCCCGTTGATCACTTATGGGGGGATCGATTTGTGAATACACCCCCCCCGTCAGGTTACCCAGTTGGGACTCCAATGATTCTACTAATACATTGCGTTTTGGGACTGGTTGAACCAATGCCTCACTATGCAGGATATTCCCGCCGCTGTGGCTTTTGAGATCCGTAGAATCACTTTGTCCCGAACCAGTGAATCTGATGGTGTGTTCTCTCAATATATGTGAAGGAACCGGTTTCAATACTTTCTTCACCAACAAATGGGATTTCCCCGATGCGGGACTGGTTGCAGGCTTTTTGTCCCCTTCGGGATAGCTTTGTATATCACTTTCCTCAAGCCCAATTCCCGGCATTTGAGAATACACCTGAGTATCTGATGTAAGGTGTTTTGGAGATGGTTTCACCCCTTCCAAAAGCCCATCCAACCTGAATTTGCCATTTGATTCTGTATTCGGATGGGACATTGCCAGAGTCTCCTTGAATCCAACGATTTCATTGGATCGTTTCCCTGAATTCTGAACCCACTTCATCTCATCCTGCGGAATGTCCATGTCCAATAATATGGGATCACCCGCATAGCCCGCAGATGGTGAGATTAATGAATTCAATGGCAAATCACTCATTAGGGTACCTCTTCATTGGCAGTCTCATCCAATGTCTGGTTCTCAACAACTTGTGAGGCCGCACCTGCTTCCGGTATGCTGACTTCCAACTCCAATCTGTTCACCAACTCAGCAAGTTCACGAGTGCGCTTGTCTCCAAATGTATTCTCACGCATCACCTTCAGCATCAGCGCGGATTGACGTGTGCCTTCAATATGCTTGAATATTTTAGCTATATCTTTGAGTGTATATTGTGCGTCCACATACTCCAAAAGCTCATCATCTGTCATTTGCACCAGCAAATCGGTCAATCGACGCAGTTTGCGGGACTCATCAGCACTAATGCTGTATACATTCTCCTTGATCGTCCTCTGAACCGTCGAGTCATTTGTTGCGTCGTGAAGCAGCTTAGCCAGCTTCTGCGCTCTTCTTGCTTCGCCGCCTCCTTGCTTCGTCATGACCTCCAAAAACTCCTGCTGCACATTAGGGATCATATGCAGTAATAATTTCAACAGGTGCTCATCAGGAAAACTTTCAAGTATCGCATAGGCACTTTCAACTCCCATACTCGAATAAAAATCAGCCAAGCCGGCAAATCTATCTGAATCCGCAGGCTTCATTTGGACATCCACAGGACTATCCTCCGGTGGGACAATCATCTCCGTTAAATAACTGCGGCGCAATCCAGCCGAAATATCCGCCGCAAACACTATCCCTTTCTCACCACTCGAAGCCATTGTCTCCAGGAAATCTGCTGTCTCCTCAGGTGTGAAAAATCCCATCAATCTCACTACTTCCGGCAATGCCATATTCATGAGTAAGGTGACGCCTTTATCCTTATCCATGGTGCGGATTATTTCAGCAGTCTTCTTCAGACTCTTTATCTGATCCCCTTGAGATGTTAATAAAAAGGAATTGAATTCTGATTTTAAATTCTCTATCTGTAAACGCAGTTTTTCGAGTTCCTTCTTTTCCTCCAGAATTCTTTTTTCGACCATGTCATAATGCTGCGCTCTCTCAAAGAGATTCGCTTTTTCTGACTTGAGTTCTTCCTGCAGTTTATTGAGTTCCGGATTATAGAATTCCCATGACTTTCCAGCGAAGCTGGGTTCCCTGTACGTGGGTTCATAGATGATGGCCGGTTGTGGTGGAGGTTCCCATAATTTCTCCTCTTTTTTCACTTCAGTTGCGGAAGTTTTCCGTCTTTGGCATTTTTATGACCTCGGTCATGACCCCCTGAAGTAGTAGAAGAAGGGTCCCAGCATAGGCCAGGATTCCAACTATTGGCGCCAGATACTTTGATTCTAATATGAACTTCATGTGAATTCCTTTCAGACCACCTCTAACCGTTGCTGGTTATGTCGGCTATTGACCAGATCATCAATGTGCCGGGCTTCAATCTTCTCAAGTCTTTGTATGTGTTCCTGATAATTCCTTTCCCGAAGTTTTGTCAGAACTTCAGAATCAGATTTTTTTTTGTGATAATTCTGTCGACTTTCTGCGACCATGCGGGACGCATGATCGAAATCTTTCTTAGCTGCAACTTCCAATCTCCTGAGTTCTCTTAAATATTCATTATGATTATAGACCTCAAACAGACTCAGACACTGTGATGACATCAACTGATTTATTCTGCCATGACATTGAATTATCTGATCCGTTGTCGATTTTAACTTCTGCTGTGCCTGCCCCTGCTTTTCCAACTTTAATCCTAATTCATGCAGTGCCTGCCGCTCCTCGTTCATTCTTAATTCAATGAGTGATTCCAGTGGAAATTTAAATGCCTTCATATCCTCATCCCCGATTGTTGATTAACGACGTTTTGTTCTTAATACCTTACGAAGATGCTGGAAAACTTCATCCGGATTGATGGATTCATGAATTCCCTGGCGCAGAAACTGGTCTATGGAATGAACCAAATCCAGTTTTGCATCAGTTTCGGGATTGATTCCCTTCTGATAAGCTCCCACCTGGATCAGGTCTTTATTCTTACGGAATGTCTCCAGACAATCCCTGACATGAATACCGAGTTGCCTTTCTTCATCGTTCAAAAGCTGTCCCTGCAGGCGGCTGAGGCTGTCGAGAATCTGGATAGGAGGATAATGGCCCTGGTTAGCCAGGTCTCTCGTCAACACGATATGCCCATCCAGAATAGCACGGACGGTGTCACCTATAGGATCATTCATATCATCACCTTCGACCAGAGTGGTGAATAATCCGGTAATGGACCCGATTTCACCAGTACCTGCCCGTTCAAGTAATTGAGGCAGCATGGAAAAAACCGAAGGTGTATATCCACGTGTTGCTGGAGGTTCGCCAACTGCCAATCCGATCTCCCTTTGTGCCATGGCAAACCGGGTCACTGAATCCATCATCAATAACACATCCTTGCCCTGATCGCGGAATGACTCAGCCAAGGCCATCGCAAGAAAGGCCGACTTCAAACGCACAAGTGCCGGTTCGTTGGATGTCGCCGCAATAATGACGGATCTCTTTAATCCTTCCTCTCCCAGATCATTCTCAATGAATTCACGGACTTCGCGTATCCGCTCACCCACCAGTGAAATCACGTTGACATCACTCATGGAGTTGCGGGCCACCATTCCCATTAGTGTGGATTTGCCAACTCCACTGCCTGCAAATATGCCTACACGCTGACCACAACCCAGAGGAATCAAACTATCGATGGCTCTGACTCCCGTGTAAAACCGGCGGTTGATCCTTTGCCTTTTCAATACATCCGGCTGACGCATTTTCAGTGAGACCCGGATCGCCGAGCGCACGGGTCCTTTACCATCTATGGGGTTTCCCAACCCATCCAGGACCCGCCCCAATACTTTTTCGCCACCGTTCACCTTGAGACTGTCGCCGGTGGCGATCACTATACTGCCCGGACATATATAATGGGTTTCTCCCAATGGCATCAAAAGCACCCGATGACTGCGGAATCCAACCACCTCGCACATGGTTGCCGACTTTGTTTTAGGATGAATCACCTGGCATATTTCGCCAACTCCTGCCATGGGACCTTCTGATTCGATGATCAAACCAATAACCTGGACAACACGTCCCCGGCTCTCACAAAGATCCGCGGATCGCAATTGATCCCTCCGTATCAAAAGATATTCACTGAGCCGCGTCATCGGCTTGTTCATTTCTGTCTCACATACCCCAACACTCATAGACCGACCTCCAATACCTGATGTATTTTCTCTATGCGTTTCTCTCTTGTATAATCCACTGAACCCATCCGGCAGTTTAATACAAACCCGCCCGCGGATACTTCACTCGATACTTTCAACTCAATTCTCTTCCCTTGCTCATCCGTGCGCTCAAATAATCCCGACCCCGATGCCTGAAGCATTTCCACATCCTTTGAATTCATACATATCTCCAGACCACTCGAATCACTTAAATTCGATATGCCAGATTGAATGTCTGACTCAAGCTTTGCATAATCCACTTTCTCATGAGAGATAAATACCTCAGCAACAGACACCGCTAACTCAACAAGCTGTGGCAGTGCCTCTTCCAGTACTTGTGGAATAGTCCCCAGAATCGATCTATACCAGTCAGATTCGAGACGGGAAAATTCCTCAATTTTCAGTTGCAGCTCATGTCTTCCCTGAGCCAGACCATCCGCATATCCATCCTGATATGACGTCTCAACTGCCTCCCGCTTCTCTTGAATCATTCCCAACTGCAGAGATTTCATCTCCCCGGCCAATGGATGCTCCAATTCCGCATGCCTCACCAGATTGGCTCCATTCATCGGAATCTTTATTTTCCAGGCCTCGCGATTCATAGTCAGATAAATATTATTCTTCGGAGAGATCTATCTCACCTTCAGATTCCAGCCGTCGAACCACTTCAATAATTCTTTGTTGTGAGGACTCGACCTCCTTGGCTTTGACAGGGCCCATAAATGACATTTCCTCCCGTATCGTTTCCGCTGCCCTTTTGGAAACACTGCCCAATAAAGCCAGTTCCACCTCACGACTGGCTGACTTCAACGCGATGGCCAGATCACGCATATCCACTTCGCGCAGGACTTTCTGCAATACCGTGGTGTCGAGGACTGCCAGATCATCAAATATAAACATTTTCTGACGGATCAGTTGGCCCAGCTCAGGATTGTTTTCTTCTATATCAATCAGCAGGGATTTACCGATCTTTTTATCCATGCTATTCAATAAGTCTGCCGCACTTTTAATCCCACCAGTCTGATTGAGGACTCTTTCAGTATGTTTCCCGACCTTGGACTGAAGTGACGTCGCCACAATTCTCACCACTTCTTCGGTGGTTGGGGCCATGGATGCCATTTTCTCCACAACTGCCTGCCGCATTTCCGGATCCAGATGGGAAACGATCTGACTGCTTTTTTGTGTAGGAAAATAACTTAATATCATTGCCACTGTCTGCGGACGTTCAAATCGCAGGATATTTGTCAGTTCCACTGGATCCATTCGCAGAAACAGTTTGATACAGTCCAATGAGCTGCTGTTCGGGGAGACGCGGTTCATAATGTCAGACGCCCGAAACATTCCCAATGCATTCTGAAGTATTTCCTGAGTCAGAGAAATTCCTCCCAGCAAGCTCGCTTGACATTCACTCATTATGTCAGCAAATTCCTTGATCACCTCCAGTTTCACTTCCTCAGGTATCAGATTGATTTTGGCCATCTGCTCGGCAATTTTCTCAATCTCCTCCTCTGGAAAATGACGCAGGAACTTCCCTCCCAAGGATGGACCGAGAATCACGAGCAGCACTGCCAAGCGCTGCAGACGCGTCATCGCAGAGTATTCCGTGGGAAACTGCGGTTTATTTCTCTTATCTCGATCTGATAATGACGCCATAGCTTTATTTATTCATTTTCTTTTCTGAAGGACGAATTGGAATCAGTCTTCGTCCTCTTCCTCAACTGGCTTTTCATCTTCCTGTTCGAGCCAGTTTTTTACGGTTCTCACAACTGTTTCCGGTTTTTCATGAATCCACTGATTTATTTTCCGGATTTTAAATTGTAGTTCCTGTCTTTCATTATCACTAAGTCCTGCCATGAGTTCCTCCTCGCTGAATGGTATTTCGAGTTCGTATTCTTTTTCTGGTTGTATGGAATTTTCTCTTCGATCCTGGGTTTCATTCGGACCTGATCCATCAGAACCATCATCGGTTGTATCCAATTGGGTTCCGGATTCCGGTGTCGAGCCCGCCTCGGATTGATCGGATGGCACATTCGTTACTGCGCCAGTCACATCCGCTGGATTTGCCTGCGCCAAGGTCGACTCAATTTCACCAACTGGCACTCCGATAGGTATGGCATCTATAGAAGATTTTTTCCACATCCGCACAAATCCCAGGAAAAACATGACCGGAAGGCCTAAATAGAGAATCTGCTTGATTAACTCAAAATAGAACATCTGCTGGTCCATTTTTTTTAATATGTGTGAGCATTGATGTCTGATCCGAGTTTTCAAATGGCAGCTGGATCAGGCTGATTGTGTTGGAATTCTGAATGGCTAAGGCATTCATCACCGCCACTTTGAGGTTGTCAATTTCGGCCTGGGGACGCATCACTGAAACAACTATTCCATTTGTGTCGGTCTGATATTGAGTATCTATGATGACGGATGCAGAGATATTTGTCATTGTTCCCGGCATCTTGGTTGTGGTGGTGGTCAACTCCTCATTCCCGAACTGGATGTCCTTAATGACATTCGTCATGGATGTATATCCTGGTGGTAAAGCGAATGAATTGGTTGATTGGGGAGAATTGGTAGTTGTCCCAGGCACACCTCCCTCCGGTGAGGAGGAGACCTCATATTGTTCCTGGGTTGTCGAATTCAGTATGACCTGATTGGTCGGGTTATACATCCGGCTGACCTGTTGGACGGCATCGGTTGTCATGGATACATTGACTTTCACAATCGATTTGCCAGATCCAAGCACCCTGTCCAGCATCCCCTGAACTTTATCCGATAAATACTGTTCGTGATCCTTGCGGGCCTTCAATTGCCCTTCAGCATTGGACTCAATTGAATCATCCCCGGCCGCCTTGGAAAGCAATGTGCCTTCCTCATCCACCACAGTCACATTGGATGGCTCCAATCCCTCGACCGCATGCGCCACCAGATTTTGTATCGCATCAATAGAGGATGGGCTTATTTTGATCTTTGCTTTTTTAATCCACACGGATGCTTTTGGAAGAGTTGTGGGATCCACCAGGAGGGTCCGCTTAGGTGGAACTATGTGCACCCTGACCGCATCCACTTCATCAAATTCCTTGATGGTCATTTCCAATTCCTGCTGGAGGGCAACCTGGTGCTGCAAACGTTGGACATAATCGGATCGTCCGAACGAAGGTTCATCAAACACCTTATACCCTTTATCACCCGTTTCGGGGATTCCTTTGAGCGCCAGCTTCATCCGGGCTTTATGATAGATACTTTTGGGAACTGTTATTGTGTTTTCGCGGCCGGCCAGCTCATAAGGAATTTTCTCATCGTCCAGTGCCGCTGTGATATTGGCTGCTTCGGCATCTGATATCCCTGAAACCAGTGTGAGGTCCGGACTCTTGGTTGTCAGAATACCTAAAGTGACCACCCCTGCCAGCACTGCCCCACCCGCAAGAATAATGGATATCCTCTGGTTGAGACCAATTTGTCCCCAGATTTCTCCGAACTTTGAAATTAACGCCTTAAATTGTTCCGCCATGTGTCACTCTTATCGAATATTCTCAGTAAAAAACCTATGCCTCACTTGCTCGGAAATAAGAAATCAAACCTGCATTCTCATCAGCTCCTGGTACCCGTCCAAAAGTTTATTTCTCACTTCAACCATCAATTGAAATGACAATTGCGACTCCTGCAGACTTATCATTGTTTCTCCCAGAGACATGTCCTCGCCAGCCATCAAAGCCGCCACATTCCGCCCGGCCACTTTGCTTTTCTCATCGATGGATTGAACAAACGACTCGACAGCCTTTTCAATCTGAATGCCTGGTCGGTTGGCTTCGGGTCCCTGGACAGACATCTGCTGCGGTGGCACGGGTGATTCAGGCCGCAAGGCTCGAAGCTCGGAATCAGGTATCGCTATCTCAGCCCGTGGCGATCTGACAGGAATCGGTCGAATCGACTGCATTGCAGGACTCATAATCTGTATACTCTCTATAGGCATTCCTGGTTCAGTTATTGGGTCGATGACGAATAAATGTTTTTATCTGCAGATATGGGGTGGTTATCTGCCCATAGCCATGGCTTTTTCCGCCATGGACCGGGCGGATCGGATAACGGATAAGTTTGCTTCGTAGGCACGCGATGAGGAGATCATGTCCACCATTTCCCGATGAATATTAATGCTGGGCATGGCGACCATTCCATTATTGTCGGCATCGGGATGTCCTGGCATGTGCACCATCCGGGGAGGCGTCTGATCGTGCTGGATTCGCGCCACCTGCAGGAGCGGACCACTGGTCATATCATTCCGATCCATGCCTCTTTGCTTTGGCAGCAAATTCTCGAAAACAACCTCTTTTCTCTGGTATGGCTTCCCATCGAGTCCACGACTGGTTTGAGCGTTGGCAATATTCTGCGAGATGATGTCCATGCGGAATTTCTGCGCTTCCAGAGCCGCGGCGGAATTTTCAATACCTGCAAGTAAATCCATAATTTATGACTTCGATTCTTAATTGGTGTGATTTTCACGACCTGCCGGTGATCGCCAGTTTCAGACGTGCCATAGTTCCTGAGATCCGGTCTGTGATGAATCCGTGCTGGAGCGTATTACGGTTGAGGGCGAGCATTTCCTTTTCCAGTTCAACCGTATTCCCATCGGACCGGTTCGGTTTGGATAGCTGATCCACCGAAACAGTCGGTCTCAATCCAGAAAATTGCTCAGAAGCCCCACCCTTGAGCATGGAGACAAACTGCTTCTCAAATTTTTTATCGATATCGACCCGCTTGTAATGGGGAGTCTCCACGTGAGCGAGGTTGGCAGAAATCGCTTCGTGACGCAGCTCCACAGCTCCCATGAGAGCCTTGGCTGCTTGATAATTTGTCTGCTGGAAGAGTCCATCCACCATAATCCCCAGGACATAAGCAATGGTCGTGCCACTCTCCAATTCATTCGTAACCACCTCATCCTCAACTGATACCTCATTCCCCGACGGGAGGAAAATTCTGCCTTACTACCGAATTGACCCAAGGAATGCTTTGAATACGGC
The DNA here is from genome assembly GCA_021209225.1 of Verrucomicrobiota bacterium. GTDB lineage: Bacteria > Verrucomicrobiota > Verrucomicrobiia > Limisphaerales > JAJOIW01 > JAJOIW01. Next base: position 12,060 of record JAJOIW010000092.1, on the reverse strand, counting down.
ATAATTTTCCCAGGATGTGACGACATGGCACCTTTTGTCTCAGTGCCCAGAATCTGGACAGAATTATTGAGTCCAGACCATTGAGAGGATGGTTTCAAATCTCGGTGTGGCACCAAAATCAATGTTCTGGAAATTATCGGAAGGGTACCAGAGGAAGCGCTGCTCTGACGTGCCAGTCGGGATGATCAGGAGGCAGGGTGCGTATCAGCGGAGGGTTTGACAGACCTGTAGAACAGAAAAAAGATCCCGAAAAACAGACCTACGGCACATAAGCTCAACACCACCCCCCAGGTTTTCAATTGATGAAATTCCCGGACGAGTGTCCAAATCAACTGGAGGAGACAGAGCCCGGAAACGATGAGCAGTGTGGGCTTGCGGCCAATTTTCTTAACAACAATCGCGCCCAGTGGAGCCCCGATCGCCACAACGGGTGCAGCCGCAACCCAGTATCCGAACACTTCGGGGTTCACACTTCCGCTCAATGCCTGAGTGGAGATTCCCACCAAGGATGTGAAGGCCATTAATATGACTGACGTGGGAATCGCAAGTCGTAGATCACAACGGAAAACCAATACCAATACCGCATACAACGCCAGGTCAATCCCCACACCAAGCACCGAGGAAATAAGCAGGCCAGCAAAAAAACCTGTGCTCAAACCATATTTGCATGCCTCTTTTGGACTCATCGGCATCATCCCCAGGTAGTTGGAGAATTCATTCAACTTCCAGAAATGCAGAATGCCGAATCCAGCCCATATCACAGCAAAAAAGACTTGAATGACGAGTCCCGGCACCATGGGAGAAATGAAGGTGATCCCCAGGGGAGTACTGATCAATGATCCGATGATGGCCCACCTCAGAAACGACCAGACCACGGGATGCCCTAGACAAAAAATGAAGACTGAGGCGCTCACCATCCCCACGGATTGAATAGCGAAGCTGAAATCGCGGCCGAGTGAGGGCGCTTCACCCAGCATCAGAGTTAAAACTGGAAACCCGACAGTTCCGCCTCCCATTGGAGTTGAACCAGCAAAATAGGAGCCCATCACCATCGCTAAAGCGATATGCCAGTGTTGTTTGACGGTTTCCCAATGATCTCCAACACTCACAAATAGTACCCAACCTGAGTAGATACTAATGAGCCAGACTATCAGCAGGCAACCCCTCCATGAAAATAACCATTTCCGCCGACTTTCTCCCGCACTCACCATTGCTCGATCCATCACAAGGTCGAATACTGCCATGAATCTTCCCTTTGGCAAATCCAGAGGAAAAAACCCCTCAGGCCGAATGAAGATGATGCAAAACACGGATGACGGAAAACCCGTAGTCTCGAGGATGGGATTTCAGGAAATGTAATGAAAAACACCAGGATGCGACCTGCGGACAAGTATTGTTTTGCAATCCGGGCTATGGCTTGGGACCTGCCTGTTCAGGCTTGGGATCAACCTCCAATGCCGGAGGACCGGGGAAATTCATGTCGCCAGGGCCATTCCCACCGCCAGGGCGTCCGGGCGGACGGCCGGAATCTTCTGCTTGAGGACCACCTTTGCCGGGCGGGTGACTGCGCCAATCGGGGCGCTCCTGACGTCTGTTTGGATCCTGCCCTTCGTTGGAGTTGGGGTAGGATCCGCGCGGCGGCCCCCGGAATCGTTGCTTGCGGAATTCCTCCATCACCTGATCAAACCGGATGACCTGCTCCGGAGTCATCACAGCTTTGATTTCCACATTGGTGGCATCCATCTGCTGAGCCGCTTTGGGGCGCACATCATCCCAGATCTGCTTCATCTTCTCATTGCTCTGATTGATGATTTCGACAATTTTTGTCTTCTGGGATTCGTCGATCTGGATTTCCTTCTCGAGGAAATCCACAAAATGATTGAGGCTGCGATCGCGAAACCACGGAGCTTTCTCGCTGGATGTGACGGAGGTGGTGGCGATGGGCTGGGCTGACTTTGATCGCAGGCCCAGGAAATACCCACCGGCTCCTCCCGAAGCAAAAAGGACCAGAGATGCTAGGATGACCTGCGAGTATTTCATATCGCCCTCAATTTTTTCCTATCGTGATCAAGATCACCAAATTTCGTTTTCAGCCATCAATGGGGACATCACTGCGTTTTCCAATGCCAGATCAGCCGGGATGGATTGATTCGCCGGTTGAGATAAAAAGAAGGCAACAACAGCCAGAACGATGGCCGGAGCACACGCTGCCCACATCCCCCGCGCCATCTGAGACAGACGATTCCCATAGCCCTTCTCGCCATAGAGGCGATTCATGACGCGCTTCTCAAACCCGAGTGGAACCCGATCATTCACCGGGGCTCGACGCGCCGACTGGATCAACTGGTTCTGTAATTTTTCCAAGCTCATTTTCTGCTCCATTCAAAGACGTCACAATTTCTGTGACTGGTTACAAGTATTGGGTTAAATCGATTTTTTCCAAGTGTTTTCGCATTTCATTCCTGGCGCGGAATGCGCGGACTTTGACCAGTGAGATCGACCATCCGGTGATGTCCGCAATTTCTTTGACGGACTTCTGTTCAATTTCCTGAAGCTGAAGGATCAGTTTTCCAGCTGGGGACATCTGCTCCATCAGGGTATGAACCAGGTCGCCCGCTCCCTGTTTTTCAGAATGATTGTCGTCCGGGGCTTTCACAAAGTCTTGCAACCAATCTTTTTCGGGATCGGAGAGGTCTGTGAATGCATTTTCGCGATTTCTCTGATGTTTTCTCAGAAAATCATAACAGGTCCGGACCGAGAGACGCATAATCCAATGCTCGAAGGGAGCCTCAGCTCTCCAAGTGTGAAGTTTGCGGAAGGCCTTAATGAAAACCTCCTGTGCAATATCGTCCACTTCACTTTCCCGGCGTGCATATTTTCGGATGGTTCCGAATATTCGCGGCTGATAGCGGCGAATGATTTCCTCAAAGTCAGCAGTTTCACCGGCCAACACCGATTTAATTATATCGGCATCCGACCGGGAATCAATATCACCATCTCCCTGGATACTGCTGACCATGACAAATTCTAGCTCTGGACAGTCCACCTTAAAAAAACGCTCAATCTTTTATCCAGTTTTCTCGGGATAACAAACCATGATTTAACTTCGGGAGCCACAATTGATTTCAGCTTTAGAGTCATGCCTTGCCCGCCCGGTTACGCTTTGAGGAGACATTTTTACGCGCTGCGGAAGCCATCTGCGGCGAATCGTTCAATGCCATGAGAAATCCCAAAATTGTGAGACTGGTCACCAGGCTGGTGCCACCATGACTGACAAAAACCAGGGGAACTCCGGTCATGGGAAGCACTTTGACCACTCCAGCCACATTGATAATGATCTGTACCGCGACGACCGAGACTAGTCCACTCCCCAAGAGTCGGGCAAAGCGCGTCTCAGCCGCCTCAGCAATCCGGTAAGCCCGGCTGACAAATATCCCAAAAAACAAGAGCAATAAGGAACAGCCCAGAAAACCCATTTCCTCACCAATGACCGAGTAAATGAAATCGGATTTTGCGATAGGAATGCGCTCGGGATCGCCTTGCCCCCAACCGGCACCCCAGAGACCACCTGCATACATACCGGAAAAGGACTGGAGAATCTGCCAACCTCCCCGAGTCGGCTCGACAAAGGGATCAATCCACACATCAAACCGCGCCAGGGCGTGGGGGAAAAACTGCTGAACAACACCAACAGCCCCCATCATTCCCACCCCCATCAACGGCAGAATCCACCACGATCCCTGACCGGCAAAAAGTTGAAATCCAATAGAGATTGTCAGAATCAAAATCATTCCCAGATCGCGCTGGATCAGAAGCCCAACCAGCACACATCCCAGAGCCAGGCTGAGCACGATCCACATCCAGGTGGAGCGATTGCTGGAAGTCAGCTTTTTGACTGCTTTTTTGCCGGTCAGAGCCTCTTCGAAACATAAAAAACCAGCGACCGTCAATGGAACAAAGAGTTTGAGTATTTCCGTTGGTGTGAGATTTCCCACCGCCATCAGGGCTCCGCGGAACCGCCTCCCTGTGACCAGCACAAAGGCCACAACAGCCAGTGATCCGATCATCCACAGTACCCAGGACTTCCTTAATCCCTGGAATCGACCCGAACGAAATGCCTGATGGGATGCCACCATCATGAAAAATCCAATGGGGTACGAGAGCGCGCTCAACGAGGGTTTGCCGGATTCATCCAGGGAACCGGAAAATACACTCATGCGGTACTGAGCCAGAATGCCAATGCCAACCAGACTCAAACCCAATCCCACCAGGACCGGATCGACCCGGGATCGTGTCAAAATAAGCAGTGCATGTAAAAAAAGGAGGCTCACCACCCAGGTGCCAAAGACCCACCACTGGGAAAAGTCCAGGGCTTCTGCCTGATCGACGTACCGGGAGCCGGAGATAGAGAGAAAGCCGAGACCCACAATAGAAACAGCACACATCCAGATCTGCCGCTCGGGTTTCCGGAAATGCCACAGGCTGTCGGATCCTTTGCCTGCGGGAATCCGTGGGGATCTGGACCTTTCTGATGGGACTTTAGTTTCGGATTTCGCCATGAGTACCGGAGTCGGATGATGGCGGGCAGATGTGCGCTCGTCAATCTCCGCGGGAATATTCAGCGATCGATGGACCCGGTGTGATTCACCAATTGGCTGGAAGGGCCGGATGAGTTTCGGACAAAATCTGGAGAATGCGCTCTCTTTCAGAGGTGGAAAGGTGGCGGGTCAAATCTGATCCACGGCCGGTGAGTCCGTCTTTTAACTTCCTCCACACCTCGTTCTTGAGGACCGCCGGCAGATTGTCAAAAACCTGCGAATAAATGAGGTAGCTGCACCGGTGTTTGAAGAGCCGCCCGTAGAGGCGCAGATCCTTGAGTGATCGGCCATCTCCGGTTGCGATGCGGTCTTTCAGGAAAGCACTTTGAAACTGATGATTCCCATCAACCCCGTCCCCTTTCAGTGGAAACTCATCCGTAAATAAAAGATGCCGGACAATAAGACTCGATTGACTGTCAATGACCCGCTTCAAGGTTCCGGCCGGTTCGGATGGAACCTCCTCCCCCAGACTCCGGTACATCTCTTCAGTGCGGTAGGACAATTGCCGGACCGTCAGATTGGCATAATTGAGCACATTGTGAAGCTTCACCTGATGTTCAAAGATCATCAGAGCCACGATGTCACTGTGGCCACCACCCAGGTAGGCATTGGGATTCAGAACAGCCGACAAATCCTGGAAGGACTGAATGCCAGCAACAATCGGCGCCAGGACAATCCCGGATTCATTTTCCCTGGCGATCGCGTTTCCCATGTGGGGATGCCCGCCCGGGTCGCCAGTCACATACCACCCACCCCAACGGTTCTCCAATACCGTGCTATCATCCACCGCAAAACTTCCCTGCTGGAAATATGGCATCCCATCCCAACCAGCAAATACAGACCGGACCAGCCCTCCCGGAATGCTGCCTGAAGGCGTTCTTCCATGACAGTTCAAACAACTTTGTGGACGACTCGGCTCGCCCACAACCCGCCCACGCCGGACATCCAATTCCACCAGATAAAATATCCCACCCCTGATCGCATCAAAAACCATGACCTCAATCGCTCCTCCCTGAACCCACCCCACATAACATTCATCGGAAAAATAGATGGCCCGCGGAGTTTCCGGGGTGATCCGCGCGTTCTGGGCACTCGTCTTCGAATAGACCAGAATCTGAGACTCGGTCGGAATCTCCAAATGCGCCAATATCTTCCCCAACACCTCCTGAGGCGTCCCACCAGTCCATTCCACCCCACTTTCCAATAATTGCGCGAACCGGTCCCTCGCCTGCCCCTCCCAGTAATTGATGGGCTCCAGTTCAAAATCAACCGCCACCACTCCCCCTCGCTCACCCCCAATACAGGCAAGGACAATCCAGACCATACAGAACCACTTTCCAAGTCCACTCATTATCACTGCCTCACTTTTCTATTCCCCATCTCTTTGTTTGATCCGCTCATCTGTCACTGGAGAATTAAATTGGCATCTCAAATACTTGTTTTCAAGCAAAAGTTCTGACCGTAGTCTAACCCCGGTGAGATTGAATGTTCAGACGGACTATGCGTATCGGATATTGATCTATTTATTATCGGTGCCATGGACTGAGAAAGTTGTCACGATTGGTGAGATAGCGGACGTCTACGACATATCCGAACACCACTTGAACAAGGTGGCCAGAAAATTGGTGTCCCTAGGCATTCTGGAAACCAGGCGGGGAAGAGGTGGGGGAATCCGGGTGACTGAGGCAGGCAGGGAGTGGAGGCTGGGTCAACTGGCTCGCGCCATGGAGCCGGAGTGTGAATTTGCCCAATGCACCCACGATCACGGCAACTGTCTGATTCACCGCAGTTGCTATCTCAGGGGGATTCTGGCCCGGGCAGGTGACACATTCTACCGCACCCTGGATGAATACACAGTCAGCGAATTGCTCGGACCACACAGCCAGGCTTTGAAAAAATCCTTCCGCATCGGGCCGTCCCCATCGAGGGAGTGAAACAGTGATGGCTGGTATGAAGTCAGGACAATCTCAATACTGAAATCCAATGTCCCGCCTGAATTGAATTAATCCGCTGTACCGGTTTCATTCCGGGATGGAGTGGTGGTGTCAAGGATGTCGAAGCGACCAGTGGCTTTGATGAGAAAAAGCTGAAGCTGATTATAATGGGCTACGGTCTGTGCATAAAGCATTTCCATTTCAGAAAGCGATTCGAATGCGCCGAGAACTTCGAGTGGGAGGCCCTGGTTTTCAAAAACACGTTCGCGGCTCAGTTCGTAACCATTCCGGGCACGTAACACGCCATTGCGCAGGATTTCGAGTTGGCGGACAGTGGCCCCCAGCTCGGTGAGGACTTTTTGGATCTCAATTGAAATATCTGTACGAGTTTGATCGAGACGAGCTTGCAATGCCCTCTGCTCGGATTGGCGGCGCTTTGAGGCGGATCGATTGGCAAAGCCAAGACTGTCGAGCTCCCAGTATACGGCAACGGTGACATCGTGTCGAAAGCCGCCAGTTCCACCATCGAAATCATTGCCACCTCCAAAAGCACCATAACTGTAAGTGGCCCCAACTTTCGGAATGAATAGGTTACTTTTTTCACGCTGTGCCTCGAGACGTTTGGCTTCGAGGCGGAACTCGAGGGCGTTAATGACCGTCCGGTTGTTGATCACCTGCCCGATCATGTCGGTGGAATCTGGTATCGGGTCATACAATTTCAACGGCACAAGCGTGTTCTCTACCGTCCGGATTTCTATGTCGTCGCGCAGGTTGAGAATGCGTTTGAGTTCGGCGACTGCGGCGGCTTCACGGATCAGAGCTGTCTCCAGGTGGTGGTGACGCAAAAGCTGATGCACTGCGGCACGGTCGGCATCCGCCCGCAAGCCCTCGCCAGCAGCTGCAAATTCCCCAGCGGAATCTGAAAGCACCGCTGCCTCAGCCAGAGCCAGTCGTTCGAGCTGAATCATCTGGTTCGCCAGAGCCAGGTTGTAGTATGCGTTGATCACATCAATGGTCTTGAGGAAATGGATTTCATCGCGATCTGCCTGACTGGCGAGCAGGTATTTATGGGTGATTCTGGGCGAATATATTGCGTCGGACAGATCGATTTCGAGTGATATGCCTGGATAAGCCGGGAGGCCTGCGCCTGTTCGGGCCACTCCGAGACCACCGGATCGGGCATTTCTTCTGATGTCCCTCAGAGTGCCGTCCCGGTTCTGCAAATCACCATCCTGATAGGAATATCCGATGCCTGCACGCAAAGTGGGTAACCATTGATACCACGCCTCATTTTGAGCCAGTTCTGCCTGATAGACAGCTTGAATACCAATAGCCAGGTCGGTATTGCGTTCATCGGTCATCTTCAGGACTCTTGCCAGATCCAGGGTCAGCACTTGCTGAATCGTGGGGGTCGGTTCACTGGGCTGGGCAGGAAGGGCCAATGTGAAGAGAACAGTCGATAGGATGGTAATTGTCAGTTTCATGGTGAATCTCCTTCTTTTCTGATGTGCGTTGGAATTTATCCATTCCCGGATGCCGGAATCTGGGCATGTGCGCTTTCAGGATCGGTGGGATCAAGAGACGCCGACCGGACAACTTTGGAAGCAAGGATGGAGAAGATGGACGGCAATATAAAGAGCGTGGCAAAAGTCGCGAAAACAAGTCCACCAACCACCGCCCGGCCCAGGGGAGCCGTTTGGTCGCCGCCTTCTCCCAGGCCAAGAGCGAGCGGCGTCATGCCTGCAACCATGGCACAGCTGGTCATCAAGACAGCCCGCAGCCGGGAATTCGCACCAGCTACCGCGGCAGCCACTGGATCCGCGAATGCTTGGCCACTGATCCCACGCGTTGGATCCGCCATTTGACTGGAATTCCCGCGGCGGAATCCTTCCGAGAAAGTGACAAGCAGGATGGCGTTGGCAACCGCGACCCCGACAGCCATTATCGAACCAATGCCGGACTGGATGTTGAACGTGGTGCCAGTTATCCAAAGACTCACAACAATACCAGCCAGAACCGCGGGCATCGTGGATAGAACAATGACAGCGAGGCGGATCGATTGGAAATTGGCGCAGAGCAGAAGGAAAATTGCCACAACAGCAATGACCAATCCAAATCCAAAACCTTCAGCGAGCTGGTTATAGGGGACGACCTGGCCTCGAAGATGAACTTTGGTCCTGCCATCCGCACTTGGGCCGACCTTCTTGATTGCCATTCTGACCGCACTCACAGCGCGTCCGAAATCCGTTCCATGGATGTTGGCGGTGATACTGACCACTCGTGCGAGGTTGTAACGTTCGTATGTTCCTACCGTGGTACCCTGCTCAATTTCGGCGATATTCCGCAGAAGGACGGGTTCCTTGTTGGAGGAATGGATGGGGATATTCTTCAAATCCTCGAGGGATTGGGTGAGTTCCTCTGGAATCTGCACCTGGAGATTGTATGAAATTCCGGATTTCGGGTCTGCCCAGAAGTTGGCGAGGGTGAAACGGCTGGAAGTTGTGGCGGCCACAAGCGAGCGGGCCACATCCTCCACCTCAACTCCCAAAAGCCCGGCCCGCTCACGATCAATCTGGACATTCACCGATGGGAAATTCAAATCCTGTGCAAACTGGAGGTCACGCAGGCATTCTATCGTGCGCAATTCAGCCAGAATTTTTTCTGCATGTGCCTTGCTGGCAGATAGGTCGGGGCCACTGACGGCGACTTCAATCGGTGTGGCGGAACCGAAACTCATGACCCGGCTGACGATGTCCTGCGGTTCGAATGAGATCGAGACATCAGGCATTTCCTGAGCGAGGGCTTTGCGCAGGGATTCCTTGAGTTGGGCGATTTCGACATCGGCGTTATCAGCGAGCTGTATTGCAAGGTATCCTTCACCCGGTCCCCCATTCCAAAGATAAACCAGGTTCACCGGAAATGAGGAGTTATGCACGCCAACCATGCCGATCGACATGGCAACCTTGTCAGGACCACCAGCTTCACGCGAAATGGTGTTGAGGATTTGTGTGGCCAGCTTCTCGGTGACAGCAATCTGAGTGCCGCTGGGCGCACGGAAGCGGAGCGCAAACTGACCATTGTCCATCTGTGGAAAAATTTCGCGGCCAATCTGTGGGCCCATCACAAGGATGATAAGCAGGGTGATGGCGAGGTAGGCTGGCACGATAATCCAGCGTGCAGCCACTGAAGTGTGAACAAGCGGGGCAAATACCCGGGAGAGAACGTCCGTATTTTCAGGACGATGATGAGCTTTCCCGAGCATCCAGACGGTAAGAATAGGGACCAAGGTGCTGGAAAGGATAAATGAGGCGATCATTGAGAATCCCACGGCAAGAGCCAACGGAACAAAGAGCGCCTTGGCAGCGCCTGTCATGAAGAATGCCGGAACGAAAACCGCAAGAATGCAAACCATGGCGAGGAATCGCGGCAAAGTTGTTTCACGCGTCCCATCATATGCGGATCGGGCCAGGGACTGACCACGGGCCAGATGGGAGTGGATGTTTTCGATGGTGACTGTGGCCTCATCGACCAGGATTCCAATGGAAAGTGCCATACCTCCCAGTGTCATCAGGTGGATGTTTTGTCCGGAAATCCAGAGTGCGAGGCAGGAGGCCAAAAGGGAGAGCGGTATGTTGACGATCACTATGAAGGCACTTCGCCAATCGCGGAGGAACGCCAGAACCATCAGACCAGTGAGAAATGCACCAAGCACACCCTCCTTGGCAAGGTCGCGGATCGTTTGTTCAACAACCGGGGATTGATCAAATTCATAACTCACCGAAATCCCATCCGGAAGAAGTTTCTGGAATTCGGGTATATTGGCACGGACCGTTTTCACGACGTCCAATGTGGAAGCATCGGCGCGCTTTGTGACAGGCAGATAAACCGAGCGTTTGCCGTTGGCGAGGGCATATGCGGTCGTGGTGTCCGCTCCATCACTGACGGTGGCGATGTCGCGCAGGAACACGGCCCGACCCTGGGCACTCTTGAGAGGAATGTCTTCGAGTTCCTTGATGTCCTTCACGATGGCATTCGAGGGAACAATTGGATATTTGCCATCCAGATTCATATTTCCTGAGGGACTTATGGTGTTCCCGCGGGAAATGGATTGCACGATATCGTCGGGCGACAAGCCCACTGAACGCATTTTGTCGGGATCGACGTTGACAAGAATGGCGCGTGACGAACCACCGAAGGGTGGTGGAGCGGAAACGCCCGGCAGAGTGGCAAAGGATGGGCGAACTTTGTTCAATGCCTGGTCCTGCATCATGTTGAGTGTGATCTCCGGATTATCCGTGGAAAAAACGAGATTGCCCACAGCCACGCTACCTGCATCGAAACGCATGATAAATGGAGCCACTGTGCCTGGTGGCATGAAAGCGCGGGACCGATTGACCTGGGCCACTGTTTCAGACATAGCCTGTGACATGTCAGTGCCAGGGTGGAACTGAAGCTTCATAATTGCAGCTCCCTGAATCGATTTGGACTCAACGTGCGAAATGCCCGCAATGTAGAGAAAGTGGTACTCGTAGCGGTATGTGAGAAATCCCTCCATCTGGGCTGGGTCCATCCCACCATAGGGTTGCGCGACGTAAATTGTGGGAATGCCCAATGGAGGGAATACGTCCCTGGACATGCGCTGCAGGGCCAGCATGGAACCCAAAATGACAGCGACAGCAAAAACGATGACTGTCAATGGGCGGCGGAGAGCAAAATGGACTAATGACATGGTGGAAGCATGGGTTGGAATGTGACGGATTCGGATGTGCCTCATCGGGGAACAATCAAATGTGCACCACGGTCGGGGCCGGATGACAGGATGGCATTTTTGCCATCGATGGCGGCAACAGTCACTGGGACATTGCGGGTGGACTCACCCTCCTGCACTCTCACAAATCGCACACCATCCGATGCGGTGTGAACCGCAGCCAGGGGGACAACGAATGAACTCTGCAATTCCAACAGAGTGATGATTGCGGAGCCCATGGATCCGGGAAGTAATGATGAAGCCTTCAGATCGACCTCGGCGGTCATAGTCTTAGTGATAGGATCAAGGGATCTTGAGACACGGTCCAGGGTGGCCGTCATCCGGATGCCGTTGATGTGGATCTCCACTTTATCACCCGCGTTGGCAAGAGCAGCCGCCTGCTCCGGGATGTGAATGCGGATGCGAAGCGGATCGGTTTGCTCAAGTATAAAGAGCTTCTCACGGGAGGAATCGCTGCCAAGGAAATCACCCGGTTCAGCATGACGTGCCACCACAAGCGCTTCAAATGGGGCGGTGATCCGGGTGTATTCCAGAGCCGCAGCGGCCTCGGCTGCACGAGACGCAGCGGCCAGTGCTTCAGCCTCAGCAGCGATCATTCCTGCCTGCGCTTCCCCAACTTTCGCCCCGGCTGCAGCGGAACGGGCTTCAACCTCATCGCGTGCTTTCAATGTCACCGAACCAGCAACCGCCAGACGCGAAATACGGTCGAATTCAGATTTTGCAGCGATGGCCTCAGCCTCGGCATATTTCACAATGGCCG
>JAJOIW010000223.1 GCA_021209225.1 Verrucomicrobiota bacterium | reverse complement strand
CAAACCGAGGATATCCAGGCACGTATGAAGCAAAGCAATGAAAAGCGTTGGAGTTCACAACCCGCGGCTCCCAGTGCAGGTTGCACCTTCAAAAATCCATCCTCCCTGCCAGCTGGCAAACTCATCGATCAACTGGGCCTCAAAGGCACCCAAGTCGGTGGGGCCATGGTCTCCGATATCCACGGGAATTTCATGGTGAACAATGGGCAGGCCACAGCCTCCGACTTTCTCAACCTCATCCAATTCATCCGCCAGACAGCCCTGGAAAAAACCGGAATTCTGCTTGAAACCGAAGTTCAGATCGTAGGAGAAGAAGCATGAGTTCCCCCTTCCACAATATCTTGGTCCTGTGTGGTGGATGGTCTGGTGAACGGGAGGTTTCCCTGCGCTCCGGTGCGGCCGTGGCAGAGGGATTGAAATCATCCGGTTTCCATGTCCAGCTCATGGACATTCTTTCGCCGGATTGGATCATTCCCGATGGAATGGATGTCATATTCCTCGCCCTGCATGGTGGGTATGGTGAGGATGGATCCATCCAGCAGGTGCTCGAACGTCAGGCCATCCCATTCACCGGAAGCGGATCTGCCGCCAGTCGTATCGCTTTCGATAAAAACATCTCCAAAGAATACTTCGCGGCCCATGGGATCGATGTGCCTTCCGGACTTGTTCTCGATGCTTATCAGGACAATTTACCCGATGGTCTGAGCTACCCGGTCATCCTCAAGCCTGTGGCCGACGGATCGAGTTTGGGGCTGGAGTTTGTCGATGATTCCAGCCAATGGTCCAGTGCCTTGAAGTGCTGCCTGAACTCCTATTCGCGAGTCCTGGTGGAGGAGAAAATTTCAGGTCGGGAATTCACAGTGGGTATTCTCGATGGCCAAACTTTGCCATTGATTGAAATCATCCCTCAAGTCGGAGGTTATAATTACACCAATAAATACACCCAGGGGGGGGCCCGACATATTTGCCCTGCCAATGTGACCCCCGACATGCAAACCGCGATTGCTCAGGCCGGGCTTCGCGCTTTCCAGTCCATAGGTTGCCGGCACTATGGCCGTGTCGATGTTCTCTTTCAGGAATCCCGCGGACCGGTCGTCCTCGAAGTCAATACTCTGCCAGGAATGACAGAGCTCTCCTTATTCCCTGAGGCGGCAGGCGTCGCCGGCATCCCGTTTCCAGACCTCTGCCGCCGCATGGCGGAATTGGCGTGGTATGCCCGATCCAGCACTTGACAATCCACCCATTCATGTCCCGTAAAAAGAAAAAAGAACTCAGCGTCACTGCCCGCAAACGGGGATTCTGGCCAGTGGTCACTGAACTCTACGATGTGGCTGCACAGACCTGCTTCCTGGTTATCCTGGTGATGGTGTGTGTCTATGTGTTATATAATGCCACTCAGAAATACCTGATCGAAAAAAATAATGCATTTCAGGTCTTTGGATACATATTGCTCCCGGAAAATGACCCGGATATCCAAGGACTCCGATCACTCCTGCCTGATCCTTCCATCCTCAAATTCGATGAACTCTCCCTCAAGGCAATTGAAGCATCCTTTCTGGGGCGCACCTGGATTGACCAGGTCAGCTTCACCCAGAATGAAAACCAGTTTCTCGAAATATTCATTGAGAGAAAATTGCCCGTGTGCAAAACCTCCCTCTCGGGATCCACTTTTGGTCTCAACATCAAGGATGCCTATTTTGTCGATGACAAAGGCGCTATCTTCCAGGCAAGCAGTCAAGGATATATGGATTCCCAGCGTCACCTGCCATACGTCAAACTCCATGGAGCCACACCCTTGACCGCAGATTCCAACACTTCCCCCATTCTCCGGCTCTGTGGTGGAATTTATTACCGATTATAACGCGGCCATCCTCAATGACTCAGATCGTAAATTCCGTATTCAGTCTATCACCTACATCAATGATTCCTACACAATTGTCCTCGAGAATGATTCCGTCATAAATATCATTCACCCGGATCTCTCTCAATACACCTCCCACGTCATCGCCTGCATCAACAAAGAGGAAATCCGCAACGCTTTGCTCAACCAGTGCCTCATTTTTGATAATGCCCACGTGGGAGTACTCAAAGAAAAATTATGGCCGGAATTCTAATTCATGACCAACCCGGGAATATCCACCCCGTATTTCACCATGCTGGAAATCAACAGAAATTTAAGTTATAGACTACAATTCTGAATCGGAGTGATTTTAACTGATGACATCGTTAGATATTATAACCGGTATTGAACTGGGAACCACCAAAATATGTGTCATGGTGGCTCATGCCGACGAACGCGATGGATTGCGCATTATCGGGGCTGGACAATGTGTCTCGCACGGAATCCGCAAAGGCGAGGTTCATGATCCAACGGCGGCCATCCGCGACCTCGGGGTGGCACTTCAGAAAGCCGAGTCCATGGCTGGCGTCGATATCACACGCGCCTACCTCGGCATCACCGGAAAACATGTGAAAGGCATTACCGATCGCGGATCGCACCCAATCCGCAGCCGGGATCATGGCGTCACACCCAAAGACGTCGAAATCGTCATCAAAAATGCCCGATCCTTCGAACTCGAGGAGAATGCCAGCCGCCTCCATTGCATCCAGCAGAACTTTAAAGTCGATGACTTTGATAATATTAAAAATCCCATCGGCCATCGCGGGCACACACTGACCGTGGAAATGCACAATATTCAAGGTGCGTATACCCGCATCGAGAATTCTATACATATTGTGCGTCAGAACAATGTGGACGTTCATGAAGTGGCCTTCACCGGACTGGCGAGTGCATTGGCTTGCCTTGGAAAATATGAGAAGGAACACGGGGCACTGGTGATTGATATCGGGGCTGGAGCAACTGAATACTTGTTATATACCGGTGGACGAGTCCGTCACAGCGGAGTTATTGCCGTTGGTGGTGACCATGTGACAAATGACCTGAATATCGGATTATTCAACGGCCGGTCTCTGCGCGGTGCGGAAGATCTTAAGATCCATCACGGAAGCGCACTCGTTTTCCCTGAATGCGAGACCAAACGCGTTCTACTTTCTTCGGGAATAGAACAAATGACACGCGATTTCTCCCTCGTGTCGATACACCGGATCATGCATCTACGCCTCAGCGAAATATTCCAGATCATCCGAAGTGAATTGGAAAAGAAAAAGCTGCATCACCATTGCCAGGCAGGGGTCGTACTGAGTGGGGGAACCGCCAAGACCCCGCATATCAATCAACTGGCTTCCAGAATTTTCAACGCACAGGCTTCCAGAGCATCCGCCCGTGCCATCCATTCCCTCCCCGAAACACTGGACCAACCGGAGTTTATGACATGCTTAGGGTTGCTCAAGTTTGGCTCCTTCCAGAAACGGACTGAAAAACGCCCGGTGTCGACGCTCACCTTGCCGAATTTCAATTTCAGTCTCCCCGGATTATTTAAAAAAGAAGCTGCCAACAATTGAAATATATATTATCACTGAACAGACATCACCATGACCACGGACGAGTCAGATTATAGAGATTTCCAAACGCGGGAAATCGGCGCATCACCCCAGGAAAATGAGTCCAGTCAGAACTCTGATCACTCATTGCTTTGGCCGGTGAGCCGGGTCTGTTTCATCGGCATCGGATCTGCGGCGAGCGAATGTCTCCACCAATTGGCACCTCAATTCACTTCTGAACAGGTTCTTGTCCTCTCGATCGATCTTGCCCGACAGCATTCCATGCACTCGATCACAACCAATCATTTTCAGATTCTCCTGTCGAACAATCAGCTGGATGAATCCATTCTCAATCATCAGGATGCCTGGTCGACACATCTTGAAAATTGGCTCGAAAGATTTGATTCCATCTACATTTTTGGATTTCTGGGACGCCCATCAACGTCCTCTGTGATGCGACATGTTCAAAGAATTGTCAGCAGAATCTCCACCCCTGTTTACGGAATATTCTCCACTCCCTTAGCTCTGGAAGGCTCGGCCCGCATGACTTTGGCCGCCGCCACCATAGATTCCATGCAACAGGACCTGGATCGGATCATTGTCATCCCCGCTCAATCCGTTTTTGAATCCATTTCACCGCGACCCAAATCGCCCGCAGATTTCTTTCCATTTCTCCAGAAGCGCTTTCATCATTTTATCCTCGCCATTGATGAATTGCTGAATGATCCCGGTTTCATCCGCACCTCACTTCATGACATCGAACACCTGCTTTCAGATTCCTCGTGTGTCACCTTTCCTCTGCTCTACAGTTTCAGCATATCCGGCGAGTCCGCATTCCCGGATTTATTGCGCGATCTCATGGAGGATTCGTATGTGAAAAGTTGGCATGCGCAACACAGTGTCGGTGATGTTTACTTATTCTGCCATGGCAGCTCCGAGCTGAACTGCCGCCATATTGACCTCCTCGTGGAAACTGTGGATCGCTTATGTCCGGACAGTCAGATATTGGTGGGAAGTTCAGATACTTTGCCTTCCAGCGATGGCCAGCTGGCTTGTCGTGTCCTCCTCCTCGCCAATGAGAATTCCACCAAAGGGGCAGGGGACACATCCCATTCCATCTCCCCCCAGCACAAGCGACAACCGGTTCCCATCCATTCTCTTCCCGGATCCTCACCGCCACAGAATCCCTACCGCCAGGAAGTCCAGATTCCACCACCGCCACCGGATCGCATCATCCTGCCATTCGAGTCTCACAATCGGGATCAGGATCTCATCAGGAATGCTGACACCATTCCCGCACCGGATTTCTCACACGTGGATCCGTCAGCTTTTATCCCACGAACCACGGTCATCGATGAGCAGATTCAAAACCAGACGATTCACCAGCGAAAAATTCCAGGCAAAAAGAAATCATCCCAGCATATTGCCAACCATCAGGAAGAATTTAATCTGGCCTCAGTCACCCGTGGACGATTCCAGGACACAGATGAAAACCTGCATGACGGAGTGGATCTGGATATTCCCACGTTTATCAGAAATAATGTCAGCATCTGACCATCTCGGGGAATGTGGACTCCAGTATTGATGCTTGATAAAAACCGGGTTATTCTGCGCTCTGTTAAGGTATTAAGGGTGTGATGATCATTGAATGGGTATTGGTTAGTTTTGTGCTGCTCATCACTTTTGTGAGCGGCTTTCTTCTGGCCATGGCCGAAACATCTCTCAGCTCACTGCGCCGCTGGCAACTGCGCTCCATCCTCACTCATACCAAAGCCAATCGCCCGTTTTTTGAGAAAGTAATCGAAGCCCGCGAGTCGTCACTCGCCGTCTTTGTGGTGGGAAATGCCCTGTCCATCGGTGTCGCTATCCTTTGCGGGTTATGGATGATCGTTCGCCCGGAATGGCCCCCCGAATCGGTTTTCATCGGTTTATTTTTGTTTCTTCTCTTTTTCATGGAGGTCCTGCCTAAATCGATTGTGGTCAGCAATCCAGCTCAATGGGCGCTCCGTCTTCAGCCACTTTTAATCCTGAACAATCGTTTGCTAGGGCCATTGACGCGCCAGCTTTTGAAATTGTGTGATCGATGGGTTCTGGCGCGACTGCCGCAATCCACGAGAATTCAGACCACGATCAGCGATGGTGACATTCAACAATTGCTGGAATTGGCCTCCCAGAAGGGATCCATCGGGGTGGGTGAAAAAGAAATTATCAGTGCCATCATCAACTTGGATCACCAGACCGCAGGGGATATTATGAACCCACGTCTGGAATTGGATGGCGTTGAAGTTTCCACAAATATCGATGAAATAACCGATGCTGCCAGACGATTCAAACACCGTCGACTCGTCCTCTACCGCCAGAATAAAGAACACATCGTCGGCTTCCTCAATATCCGGACTTTCCTCCTCACCCGCAACCTCGAAGCCGCTTTCGAGGTGCCCTCCTACGTGCCCGACAGCATGAATCTCCTCAAGCTTTTTGTCAGCCTGCAAAAACAACGTCGCGGGATTGCCGTTGTCCTGGATGAATTCGGCACCCCTGCTGGAATCATCACCATGGAGGACATTCTCGAAGAAATCGTCGGCAACATCCAAAGTGAAGGCCGCCCCGATGAGCTCCTCATCAAAGTCCTCGGTCCCAATCGATGGCTGGTCCGGGGCAATGCCCGAATCGAGGACTTTCAGGAATCCTTCGCCCCAATAAAATCCAATGATGAAGTCGACACCATGGCCGGACTCTTCCTGTTGAAATTCCAGCTTATCCCGTCGGTCGGCGATTCCATTACCTACGCTGGATACGTTTTCACTGTGACCCAGGCCGATGAAAAGCGGATCCTCGAAATGGAAATCCATCACCGGAAAAAATCCGCTCAACAGAACAACCCACTCAATCGCCTCACTCAGACTCCCGGGTTATGAATGTCCTCATTTCCATGCACTCCGCTATCGCCGCTGCCAGCGCCCCATCCGATAAAGGCCTGAGTTTCAGTCTGATCGCCCTGGCCTTCATCTGCTTTTTTACTTTCAGGATTTTTCAGTGGAATGGAGGCTGGTGTGCTCACATTAAACCGTGAACGGCTCCGGCATTATCTCAACCAGGGCCGCCGCCAGGCCCGTGTCCTGCTGGATTACCTGTCCCAACCCGCTGATTTTCTCTGGACCATTCTGACTGGAAATATTCTCTTCAGCTTCTCCGCCCTCTTTGCTCTGGTCGTCGGTTTCACCTCCTTCGCCCAACAATACCCATGGCTCTTCCTTCCGGGATTCTTCCTCGTTGTCCTCATCTATGTCTCCCTTTTCGACCTGTTGCCAAAAACCCTTTTCCAGCGGTTTCCCAATCGTCTGTGCATGCATAGTGTCGGCACATTCCGCTTCATTTCCCGGGTCTTACGCCCGTTGGTCTGGGTCGTTTCCCATTTTGGAAACCTCTGGCTGCGTCCGTCCCGGGAGTCCCTCTTTTTCGATAATTTTTACGAAAGCCGCGAACAAATTAAAAATGTCCTCAAGGATTCTTCTCAGCTTTTCACACGTGAGGAGGATAGTCTGATCTCCAATGTGATCAACCTGGGGGACAAACATGTGAGCCATTGGATGCGGCCAATTGAATCCTCTATCCGGGTGGCACCCAATGATTCTGTGAATAGTGTGGTTGAGAAGTGCCGGCAGAGTGGTCTCAATCGACTGCCGGTATTAACCGACCATGGGACACATTTCAAAGCGGTTGGTGAGGTCGGACTTTTTCCGGTCTTATTTGAGGGGATGGAGGAGAGTGAGTCTCCTGTGGAGAAATTCATGCAAGACCCGCTGGTGTTTCCAACTGATTTTACTGTTCACCAAGCCTTGGCCAATCTGCAGAAGTCGGGTCGGCGTATGGCTATCATTGTCGGTCGGGATCATGAAGCCCTGGGATTAGTCACATTAAACGACGTCGTTGGCATCCTGTTTGGGGAGGTGGATATATGATATTCTCGCTCATTGCCGCCACCTCAGAAATCCAGTCCATTGGTGTGGTCGAGGGGCTTCTGAAATTCTTTCTGGTCATCTTCCTTGTGGTTTTGAATGGTTTTTTTGTGGCTGCTGAATTTGCGCTGGTCAAGGTGCGCGATACCCAACTCCAGCCCTATGCAAATCGGGGCCATAAGGGTGCGGCTGTGGCGCGAAAGGTCATTTCCAACCTCGATGCCTGTCTGAGTGCCACCCAACTTGGAATCACTCTGGCAAGTCTTGGACTGGGCTGGTTTGCTGAACCATTTTTCGAAGCGATGCTGGACCCGCTGCTGCATACCTTGGGGATCCAGTCCGAGGAAATCCGCCATGGTATTTCTTTCGCCTTAGGATTTTCTGTCATTACTTTCCTGCATATTGTGGCTGGCGAATTGGCCCCGAAGTCCATTGCCATTCAAAAGCCTGTCCCGACCACCCTAATGGTGGCGCGGCCTCTCCTGATTTTTTACAAAATCTCATTTCCATTCATCTGGGCACTCAATATGGCAGCCACCCGCCTGCTCCGAATTGTCGGGATGGAGTCGGTCGGAGAATCTGAACATGTTCATTCTGAGGAGGAACTCCGATTGCTCATACATTCCACCCAGAGCCATATCGGGGCCTCAGCTCTGGAAACCGGCATCATCCTCAACGCCATGGACCTGCGTCAGAGGAAAGTTCGGGACATCCTCCACCCACGCAACGAAATCGCCTATTTCAACACCGAAGATCTGCTCGAGGATTGTTTCGAGAAGTCCATCGAAACCAGGTTCTCCCGATACCCACTTTGTCTCAATGGCGATCTGGACCAGGCCATCGGGGTGGTGCATATCAAGGATCTTCATGCATTCAGGCAACACGCCACCAAAGCCGCTGACCTGCGCGCCATCGCCCGACCCCTCATCTATATCCCGGAAGTTGCCCGCCTCGAAAAAATCCTGAGCCTCTTCCTCTCACGAAAGCTTCATTTTGCTTTTGTCGTCGACGAATACGGAACCACTATCGGTATGGTCACCCTCGAAAATATACTCGAAGAACTCGTCGGCCAAATCCAGGATGAACATGACCAGGAACCTCCTCAGGTCATTAAAAAAGATGCCTCCACCTGGAGAATTCAGGGAAACCTCCCCATCCACTTCCTCGAGGACATCCTTGGTTTCCCTCTGGATGAAACCGACGGCATCACTTCAGCTTCAGGATGGATCACCCAGGAACTCGGCGGCTTCCCACGAAAAAATGATTTCATCAAAATCCAGGGATTCCGCATCACTGTCAAAGATATCGAAGGCCCGAAAGTCCAATGGTTCGAACTCAAAAAATTAAAATCCCCGGAAGAGCCTCACAAATCCGAGTAAAATACTCCTATCCCATATATCCGCTTCGCAACCAGTAGTCAGGATGGACCGGACGCATCAGAAATTATCTCCTATCCGTGTCAACGCCCTAGCTGCCTTCATTGAAGGCCGCCGCCTCATAAAGGTCGTGCCGGGACTCAGGGCGGCCATCTGGAAATCATTTATTCTCAACCTGGCCCTTTTCGGCGGGTTTTTCGCTGGTCTATATTGGTTGGGTCTACACTATTTTCTGGAGCCGATGGAGTTAATGCTCTTGTCGTGGCTTCCGGGGTGGCTTGATTGGTCCGCTCACACGTTGAGAGTTGGACTGACACTTCTCCTTATCATTTTAAGCTTATTTCTGGCGATCCTGCTTCCATTAAACCTGCTGTTTATCTGGTATGAAAGACTGGTGAGCAAAGTCCTGGATTTTCTCGGGACCCCGCATCACCAACCTCCGGTTCACGTGTCCCCGGTCACAAGCATCCTGATCGGAGTTCGGGACATCCTCATACTGGTCCTGGCTGTCTTTCTCGGATTTATCCCAGTGATGGGTCCCGCCGTCGCTTTTATTCTCTCAGCCCATGTCATGGGAAGAGCCACCTTCGATCCCTATATCGGGGTCATGAAAAGTCGGGGATTCAATATCTCAATTCCAGAAAAAAAGTTTGGTTTCACCACCATCGCCATTGGCTCACTCGAAGCTGGACTCCCATTCTATATTCCCATCGTCGGACTATTCCTTATTCCCTGGTGTATTGTCCACATGGTCATTGGCGTCGCATCCATCTATGAATCTCATCGAGGTCTTGCAACCGGAAATCAGAAATCCTGAATCATTCGCGTACTTAATATTCCCCATTGATTCCAATTCCTCCGCCTTCCTGATTCAAGGATGACAGATATCGCAAACATTCCTGCCTGCATAGGACATCTCAGTTTATCCGGGATAGTGGGGCATTCACCTCACCCCCCATTTCTTTCCCAGATATGTTCAGTTTCAACATGACTCGAGAATCTTGCTTCGTTGCCCATGAGGCATTTTGTGGAATTATTTTTCCGAATGGATATCGGATTCACGAGGCGGGCCAGCCGCGGGTCCGCCCGTTTGGCTTTGGACCCGACTCATTGGATACCAGTGCCAGAAATGGCCGTTTTTCTCCATTCTCCTGAAGCCGAAATCCGGACCTGCGCTCATGATCTGCCCATTGAGGTGAGGACCCTGCCATTCCGGACTTCGATGCACACAAATCAGAATTCCCGCATCCCACCCGCGATGACGTTCGACGACAATGATAATTCCCTCACCATCAGGATGCTTTCTGGATTGAAAGTAGAGTACAGCAACCGGCTTCAGATTCAGGATATCAGCTGGCCATTCAGACTTGGGCATTTCCTCGTAAGGCAAATATTGTTTTTCGTGAGCATTGCCACACAGTGCTTGCACTGCCGCGACATGATCCATTTCAAGAAATCTCAACGCGCTTGAGGTCGGTTCAGCAGGTTCACCTGTCACCAATTCCTCGACTGCAGCCCAAAGTGAGCTGAACCCGCCTTGAACCTGATTTCCCACACCGGAATTCATTCGCACCATGAGAAGTGTTGCAACAACTCCTGAGGCCAGGACTACAGCAGTTAAAATCAATATTTGGTTCCGCGGAAAACGGCTCATATGTGTTCCAGGATAGGTTTGAGTTCAACGGAGATGACTCTCTGCAGGGCCATTTATTATAACGACCATGGAGCAGGGGAGACTTCAGTGGAACTCATGGAATTGTCTGCAGCCTGTAATTCATCAGTCCATCACGGGTTGCTCTGAGACCTGCTGTGCCAGCAGGTGCATGCATACTCTCACTGAACAGTCCACTGCGAATAACCAGTTGGAGTTCCTGTTCTGGATTCATTTTGCGGAACTCGCACTCATCAAGCCGATCACCGGAGAGCCTGTAAACCGCAGATCCTTTCCCACTCACATTCAGTGAAAGATTCCTGCTCCGGTAATTGCCTTCAAACTCAACCTCCGGTGCCGCCACAACCTTCATTGTGGATGAGCAGCCTGAAACACCACACATCAATGCACAACAACATGCCAGCACACTGAATCTTTTCAGTTTATTCATAAGTATATTGAAATCTGTGATTCAAATCTGATTTCCGCAACACCATTGTCTGTCCCTGCGAAATTTGCTCGTCTATCCCGAGAATGGCTGATTGCCACTCCGGTCTGAATCCGACTCACCCACTGAACCATGCGATGAGCGACCCAAAATCTCCAGAATGTATTCCGCAAGCCGCTTTTGATTCTCGCCCTTTGTGAAAATCTGGAGATGGCCATAGTTCATATAACATCAGAAATCTTTCGGCTCGGATTCCTGCCTTGGTTAATTCCTTCCAGTCGCACCCCCAATCACTGCGGAATCCCTTTTCAGATCTCTGGAGTTGAGCACATGAGCAATCATCAGATTGGGCACCCAGCACAGCCATGCCACAATGGGGTAGGCCAAAGTGAAATCGAGCTTGATTACACCATACAAAAGCGGTAACCACAACCGCAAAGTCACAGCTGCGCAGCAGGCGCTGTAACTGTATACCATCATGAACTTGTGCCCCTGGAGATCTCCTTTCCGGATGCACCTGTAGGCATTCAAGGTGACGTGAATCCAAACCAAACCCAATGTGGCAAACCCCAGACCGGCAATCCAGCCTGTGGTTGTATGTGGTGATATGCAGACCGCTGCCAATCCACTCACACAGACCATAACCACATAAATTTTCCCCACCGCTCGATGTGCTTTCAGGTATCGTGCCCGCCACTGCTTTATAAATTGTGACCAACCAACCGAGAGAGCCACCCCCCCCGGCCACCATGTGTGTATAAAATCCCAGCCTCCACCATCCATCCCTGATCAGAGCATCGCTTTTTGTCTGAAGCAGGCCAATCGGGCGATCCGAAAATAGATATACAAGCGGATAAACTCCAATGATCACGCAAAGCACAACAAGAGAGATCGGAAAAAAATTTCTCATAAAGGAGTCATTTAAAATTCACCAGTTTGCTTGGTCACCATAGAATAAAAAGATTCCAATGACCAGCCAGCCAAAAAGCTGGCCCACTTCCCGCGATGTGGCTTAGAGTTGGCGAAGTGGTATGACTGAGATGGATAGAAAAGGCTTATCGAAAATGGGTGCGAGAGCGAGCGATCTCCCGATTTCCTGGTTGATGGAGAAATCGCTTGAGCGCCCATCCATCGTTTCACTGGCAGCTGGCTTCACCGATAATGCATCGCTTCCTGTGGCCTTTACCCGCGAGGTCGTCGAGCAAGTCCTGGGGAATAATCTCCGTGGTCAAAAAGCCCTGCAGTATGGGACAACACGTGGGGATGACCGGCTCAGGTCACTCATTTCCACTCAGATCAACTCCATTGACCACGAAACAGGAGCCACTCCGATATCTCCTGCGGAAATTGTGATCACGCACGGATCCCAGCAATTTCTCTACCTCTTCTGCGAGATGATGCTGGACGAAGGAGATGTGGTGATTGTCGAGGATCCCACATACTTTGTCATGCTGGGCCTGCTGGAAAACCGAGGTGTCGAGGTGCGCGGCGTCCCAATCAATACCCAGGGAGTGGACATTGGGGCCCTCGATCAACTGCTCCATTCGCTGAAGGCGGATGGGAAAATTTCCCGCCTGAAATTCTTTTATGCTGTGACCTATTTCCAGAACCCATCCGGTCTCACAACACCTGCCAGCAATAAGCTGGAAGTGCTGGACCTGCTTGAGAAATTCGAATCATCTGCTGGCCACAGACTCTATTATCTCGAAGATGCGGCTTACATGCATCTGGGATTTATGGGGCATCCCATGCCCACAGCCCTGTCCTTTGAAAAGCATCGCGGGCGTATCGTCTTCTCCAGCACATTCAGCAAGCCCTATGCCACGGGACTCCGAGTCGGGTACGGCATACTGCCTGATGATCTGGTGAATCCAATTCTCTTTATCAAAACCAATCATGATTTTGGCACCTCCAATTTCCTCCAGGCCCTGATGGTGACAATTATCGAAACTGGCAGATACGATCAGCATCTCACAGTCCTTCGCCAAAGGTATGCGGACAAATGCCGGATGCTGGATGATGCCATGCGCATCCACTTCCCCGATTGGGCCACATGGCAGGTCCCTGACGGCGGGCTTTACATCTGGGTGCAATTGCCGGACCACATGGATACTTCCCTGAATGGCGCCATATTCCAGGCAGCCTTTGAAAAGGAGGTGCTCTACGTTCCTGGGGGATTGTGCTTTGCCCGCCAGCCAGGAGCGGGCGATCAGAACGCTCATCATCGTGCCACACTCCGGCTCTCATACGGTGGAGCATCTGAGGACGCCATCCGCCTTGGGGCTCAGAGACTCGGAGACGCTCTCAAAGAATTCGTCCCCGGGTGAAGTCACTGACTGAGGCATCCGAATCAGATGTCATCCGTCAGCCGGTTTCCCCCGAGTGGGATCTCATTGACATTGCTGAGCGCAGCGGATTTGAGTACCCGACTCTGGTCTGGAAGGGTGATCGCATATTGGAATCCACTGCTGGATCCAGCAGCTCCATATTCACCCTTTTTGTTGATCGCCAGGAAGTTGATGGCCAGATCATGAATGGGCCGGGGGTCCAATTTCGCGATGCGCCGAATGGTTTCAACACAGGCTTCCTCCGGGTGCATTCCCTGGCGCATGAATTCAACCACGAGGAAACTGCCACAATACCGCATGACATTTTCTCCCAGTCCAGTGGCTCCTGCGGCACCGATT
Source organism: Verrucomicrobiota bacterium (assembly GCA_021209225.1). Lineage (GTDB taxonomy): Bacteria > Verrucomicrobiota > Verrucomicrobiia > Limisphaerales > JAJOIW01 > JAJOIW01. The sequence continues at coordinate 11,305 of JAJOIW010000223.1, read as the reverse complement.
TCATTGTCCACATAGAGTCCTCCGCCGATGATGGGGGAATCTCCAACCCGCCCCGGAAGTTTATATCCCCACCCACTGGTGGAGCATCCTCCATAAAGATCCCCTTTCTCATCCATTAACACCATCGCGATGGTGTCATGATTGTCCTCGGGCTTTTCTGGCTGGTACGTCCTCCGCTGGGCCGCAACCCATTCCATCCAACGCTGTTTCTGGTTCGGGGTGAGCAGATCTCCCGACTCCAAGCCTTGTTCCAATGCAAATTTGCGGGCTCCATCGCCAACCAGCATGACATGCGGGGTCTTTTCCATCACCAGTCTTGCAGCGCTGATTGGATGCAGAATATCCTCAATGCCAGCAACGCTGCCGGCCCGATGACCCGGCCCAGCCATAATGCAGGCATCCAACTGCACCACGCCCTGCGCATTTGGAATTCCCCCAATTCCCACGGAAGCATTTGATATGTCCGACTCGGTTAAACGTATCCCTGCCTCAATGGCATCCAATCCGTTCCCGGTTTGAGCATACATCTCGCGTGCCCGCTCATTGGCTGGCTTTCCAAATGGCCAGGTGGAAACGATCAGTGGTCTGCCCTGCGTGGCTGATGGTCGGGGTAATGGATTTCCTGGAGCTTTTTGCGGGAATCCTTGTTGGGTCAATCCGGCAGTCACACTGGCACCGGCCGCTGTTAGAAAGGTTCGCCTTGTCATGATTCTAATTCGTTGCCCATCCACCATACGTGATGTCATCTGGTCTTTGAACCCTTTTTCCCCGGGCCTGGCGGATTTCAGAGCTTGGGGAGATCCCAGCAGCATCATCTCAATTATATCGGAGAGACCTCATGGCAGGGCAAAGGCAACAAAAGCATCGCCTTGCGCACCGCCTAATTTTCCACCCCCAGTCGCGGGAATGACCACATGTTCCCGACCATTCACCTGATAGATTGTCGGTGGGGCATAGCCTCCATAGGGTAACTCGGCTGACCACAACTCCTCACCAGTCCACTTGTTGAAAGCGCGAATTTTATGGTCGCGGGTTCCCCCCGCAAAAACCAGCCCACCAGCCGTCACCGATGCCCCACCAAAGTTTTCCGTTCCGGTCTTTGGGATGCCCCGCTTTGTCAACTCCGCATACTCACCCAAAGGAACTTTCCAGCGCAGCAGCCCGGTATTGAGATCAATACAGTTGAGCGTGCCCCAGGGTGGCTTGCACCCGGGATGTCCTTCGTTGTCCAGTAACTTTATATATCCACTGAATGTGTACTTGGGTGGTTTGTCAAAAATGGAGTCCTGAGATTTCTGTTCCGTTTTTGCATGGTCCTCAATCCCCAGAAGATAATCGGTGACTTGGGTTTTCTGATCGGCGGATAAATGTTTAAAAGCAGGCATAAGATTGCGGCCAGTCTCCAGCAGCTTCATGATCGTGGGTTTATCTGAACCATATTTCACTGCCAGCAGGGGCGGGGCAGTGGCTAATCCCTGACGTCGTGCCCCATGGCATGCAAGGCAATTGGCCTCATAAACCAGTCGACCCGGAGATTTTGGGGCCGATGCCTCGTCCTCCTCATCCTGCTCCAGATAATGCAGCATGGTGATCCAGGGCAGCTCATTGGATGTCACATACAAGTAGCCCGTCTCCGGATCTATGCAGGCTCCGGTCCATTCTGCCCCTCCATGAATTCCATAGAAGGCGGTTGATTTTCCCACCTCAAAGGGCTGAAACCATCCCATGTTGGCTCCACGGCTGGACGTGCCGGGTATGAGCTTTGCCATCACTGACTCCCGCGCTCCTGCCGAGATGTCTGTCACATCATCCAAAGAAAAAACCTGCCGGGCAAATGGCTGCGGAAGCTCAACATCGGGCTGCCACGGCCATGTGCGTTCCCCATGCAAATGACTCACTGGCGCCCGCCTCCTCCGGAATTCAAACACAGGCTTCCCACTCACCCGGTCGAGTAAAAGTGTGTTCCCAATTTTAGTCACCGCGGCCACCACATCCACCTTGATTCCATGACGGGTAATGGTTGTCAGGTTCGGGGGCGATGGAATATCCAAGTCCCAGATGTCGTGGGAGATCTCCTGAAAATGCCAGATCCGCTCCCCAGTCCGCGCATTCAATGCCACGATGCAATTGGCATACAGGTTCGGGCCATGGTGATCCACTCCCATAAAATTATCCTTTGGGGATCCGGTGGTAATGAAAAATATCCCCCGGGATTCATCCAAAGCTGTACCGCCCCAGCAATTTGCTCCCAACCGAAAATCCCCCCCAGTTGTCATCGGCCGGTCCATTCACCCCGCCAGGAATAGTCTCAAATACCCACTTCAACTTCCCATTATATAAACTGTATGCATATGCATTCCCGGTAAATCCAGCTGTCAGAATCAAATCGTTCCAAACGGCCGGAGCCACAACACTTTGAACCGCTTTCGCTCGCCCCTTGCTGCCAAAATTCTTTATTGGTTTGCCGTCCTGCGCCGACACACAATACAAATGCTCTCCGGATGAAAATAGAATCCGGGATGGATAGCCTTTCTCGGCTTCCAGGTATGTTAATCCACGATGTGCCGGGCGTCCTTCCGGTTGAAATCGCCAAATCTCCCTCCCAGTCTTCGCATCCACCGCGACCACCGCATTCCCCACTGTGGGAACAAACATCATTCCTTCCGCAATCACTGGATTGCATTGGATATTCCCTTTTCCATCGCCGGAATGATATGTCCACGCCACCTGAAGCTCATGCACATTCCCGGGTGTGATCTGCTGTGTCGCAGAATACCTGAGATTGTCATTCCCTCCATGGGATCTGTGCCAGGTTATTCCCGGTTTTTTCCCAATCACCGCCATTGATGGAGTCAGTTCCTCCATCTTCGCTCCAGGTGTGATTTCATACTCGGGCAAACTGAGCCGCTCCATCTCATTTTCAACCCGCCATAAGTCACTTGGCTCACTTCCTCCGGTCTCACCCAGTCCAATGCCCATCACCATATTCATCGCGAGCATCCATTTCAAAATCCCCAAGACCCATCCCGATTCTCTTCCCGGATTTCCATCCATCACATTCCCACAAACCAAGCTGATTTTCATACCAATGGATCACTCAATTCGATCGGTTTCATCTCTACTCCCACTCCCATCGGCTCATTTCAAGTCAAAATAAACATTTGGAGAAAAATTTAAATCATCCTGCTCCTATTTTTCCTGATGATCAGATAACTCTGCTCAAATTATAAAAAAGGCCGCATGTTTTCTGCGGCACCCTTGACTTCATTCCTAGCAATATAAACCGTCACCTCGACATCATCGCCAGCTTCTCCTCCATTTCCACAATCTCCTGAATCTGATCCAGAAACCACGGGTCTATCTTCGTGAGATCATGTATCTTTTCCGCTGAATACCCAGCTCGAAAAGCATGCCGCAGGAAAAATATCCTCTCCGCATTCCCCATGGTCAGCTTGGCCCGCAATACATCGTCCGGAATCTCACCCGGGGCACTCCGATCCGCATACGTTTGATTCCCAATCCGCCACGACTTCCCGTCTCCGCCCAGTCCATACCGCTGAATCTCCAGCGAACGCAAACATTTCTGCAAACTCTCTTTGAAATTCCTTCCAATGGCCATCGCTTCTCCAACCGACTTCATCTGCGTATTCAAGGTCGGGTCGGCCTGGGGGAACTTCTCAAAGGCAAATCGTGGAATCTTGGTCACCACATAATCAATCGTCGGTTCAAAACTGGCCAATGTCTCTTTCGTGATGTCGTTCGGTATCTCATCAAGCAAATATCCAACCGCTAATTTGGCCGCTATTTTCGCTATCGGAAATCCAGTCGCCTTCGATGCCAGTGCCGACGAACGGCTGACCCGGGGATTCATCTCAATCACGATCATCCTGCCATTCGCCGGATTCACCGCAAATTGAATATTCGACCCGCCTGTCTCAACCCCAATCTCACGGATAATCGCAACGAGGCATCTCTCATGATCTGATATTCCTTGTCCGTCAACGTCTGTATCGGTGCCACCGTGATCGAGTCCCCAGTGTGGATGCCCATCGGGTCAAAATTCTCAATCGAACAAATAATGACGCAATTGTCCCTGCAATCCCTCATCACCTCCATCTCAAATTCTTTCCACCCCAATAAACTCTCCTCCACCAATATCTCGCTGACAGGGGATAAATCCAGGCCTCTCTTCGCCATCTCCTCATACTCCTCACGATTGTAGGCAATCCCTCCTCCGGTGCCTCCCAAGGTATACGCTGGACGGATCACCAGCGGAAACTTTCCAATCGCGGCTGCTATCTCCCGCGCCTCTCCCAGAGTCGTCGCCACCCCGCTCACTGGCACATCCAACCCAATCTTCTCCATCGACCTCTTGAACTTCAATCGATCCTCCCCTCTTTCAATCGCTTCCGCTTTCGCCCCAATCATCTCAACCCCATGCCGATCCAATACACCACTCCGATACATCGACATCGCCGTATTCAACGCCGTCTGCCCGCCCAATGTCGGCAATAATACCAGCTTGTCCCCTTCCCCCCGCTCCCGCATCCGCTCCTTCTCCAGAACGATAATCTTCTCCACTGCCTCCGGCGTGATCGGCTCAATATACGTCCGATCCGCAAATTCAGGATCCGTCATTATCGTCGCCGGATTCGAATTCACCAGAATCACCCGGTAGCCTTCCTCCATCAGTGCCTTGCACGCCTGGGTTCCTGAGTAATCAAACTCACACGCCTGACCAATCACTATCGGCCCAGCTCCTATGATCAGTATCGCATCAATATCCGTTCTCTTCGGCATCTCGAACCTATCCTAATCCTTCCAGCCAATTACTCCAGCACATTTTGTTAAGGGACAGTCCCTTATTTATTGACAGAATGGGTGATAGATGGGTGACTGGGGGGATGCGAATTGCCAGAAAATATTTGAAGGATAGTGGGTGTGAGCAGATTTTTCATGTGATGAGTCGGGTTGTGGAGCGTCGGCTGATATTTGGGGATGAGGAGAAGGGGATGCTGCAGCAGATCATGAGGCAGCTGGAGGGGTTTTCCGGGTGTGAGGTATTGACATATTGTATGATGGGCAACCATGTGCATCTTTTATTGAGGGTTCCTCGGAAGCCTGAGCTGGCGATGATCAGTGAGGATGAGGTGATGATGAGGGTGGGGAAAGCCTATCCGCGGGAATTTGTGGAAGAGCTTGAGGAATGTGTGAGAGGAATGAGAGGGATGGGGCAGGATGGTGAAGCGGAAGCGGTGCTGGATCAGTATCGGAGGCGGATGTATGATTTGAGTGAGTTTATGAAAGGATTCAAGCAGCGGGTGACTCAATGGATCAATCGTCGGATGGATCGCAGTGGGACACTTTGGGAGGAGCGATTCAAGAGTTATCTGGTTGAAGGAGAAATTGGGACGATCCGGCGTGTGGCGGGATATATTGATCTGAATCCTGTTCGTGCTGGTCTGGTGGAGGAAGCCGGGGATTATAAATGGAGTGGGTATGGAGAAACGAGCAGAGGAGGAGTGCTGGGACGTGGGGGGATTCGTTGGATCATGAGGTATCCGGGAGACAAGGGAAATGGCCAGGCAGTTGTGGATAGATACGGGGAGTATCTGCGAAGCCGCAAGTCGAGTGTTGGGGAAGGCAGGCGAGCGGACAGGGGCAACATTGGGCATCGGGCTGGTCTTCAATTATTGATGAATGGATTGGTCGTTGGAGACGAACGCCGCGTGAAGGGACACATGCAAAGGTTGGCTGACCTGGGATTGATTCGAGGCCGAGAAGATTTGCCGGGAGCTGGAGGTTCTGCCATGGATGAAGGCATATATTTCGCGCGCCGTCGTCGGCAGAGCGCTTCAAGTGGCCAGTTCAACCGCGGAAAAGGTGCGGTGTGATGTGCAAAGGGATGGGGAGGAGATTTTGTCAGTGGCAGTGAGCGGCTGAGACATGCACAATCCGGTGATACAGTGGAGGTTGTTCTGGTTGGAGGTCATTGAGTATTCCTTCTGTATTCCTGGTATTTCTGAGATCCGGCATGGAATGGGTTGCCACTTTGTATTGTGAGAATGGCCGGAGTGCAGGGGGGGAATCGGGTTTGAAGCCGGATAAGCATGGGATGAAAAGGCTGCCTGTTGCCACATGATTCGAGCACACTGAAACCAGTGAGCAGGCCGGAGACGCTTCGCTTCCCCCCGCCATGGTCTCCTTTGTGTGAGGCAACGGGCCTGTTTTCTTGTCTCAGAATTTTCCTTCGGTGTCCTCTTCAATGAGGCAACACGGGATGGATGAAATTTTTTATTTTTTCCTTGCCACGACAATGAGGAACGGTAGAATCTTGCGCCCATGGGTTGGTAGCTCAGCGGTAGAGCAGTTGGCTTTTAACCAATTGGTCCAGGGTTCAAATCCCTGCCAACCCACCACTTTTTCAGTTTTTCAGTTTTTCAGTTTTCATTCTGAATTCCCTTCCTTTCCGTTCTCCTCACTATTAAATGAATAATTGTTTTGTCATTCCTTTGATCCTGGGAGTTTCAACGATGAAAGAAGCGGGCGCCACAATGGGATGGGCCCATTGAGAGTGGCTGGATATTCTATCCCGGATGAGAAGGTGATTTGGAATTTTCAATTGAGAACCTTTCTGGAATCTGAGATTTTCATGAAGGAGCAATAAGTCAAGGAGAGGAGAGGGAATATGATTTATATACGGATCACCCATCAAGGTTTGGTGGATAAATATGAGTTAGCTGAAGGGGAATATATTCTGGGCAGCGGGGATGATTGTTCAATACATTTGAAGGGTTCTGGCAGGGGGATACACAGGCACCATGCACGGATCATTGTTGGGAATGAAATGGTATGGGTGCATCGTGAGCACATGGAAGCTGAAGTATCGGTGGACGGGGAGTTGGTAACGGAAGGGGAATGCGTGCCAGGCCAGGTGATCAGATTTGGGGACAGTGTTGAAATAGAGATTCTAAGGAAATTGAAGGATCCGGCTGAACCAAGCATGCCTGGGGAGACTTCAGAAGCGGAGGAGATGCAAAGATGTGTGGTCTGTGGCGGGGAATTTGGATCAAGCGAATGTTCGCAGCAGGTGATCCTGGGTGACCTGATGCGTTTTTGTCCACACTGCGGAGGAAAGTGCCGGCCTGTGAATGTTCCAGAGTCCGAGGCGGCAGGCAGAAAAACTGGAATGAAGCGGGTTCGAGGCAGATCGCGGAGGGAAGAGAAACCTGACATTCGGTTTAATTCCTTTAAACAATATTTTCTGGAGTCCATAAAGTATCCAGTGACTACACTTGAAGGAGCAGTTGTGCTTATATCGGGTTGGGTCTTTTTTCTTCTTGGTTTCGGAGCTTTGTATCTGGTGCAGCATGGAGGGATTTATGGTGTCGTGGCGTCCATCAGTATTATCATTTTTTCAGGAGGGTATTTTATAGAATTTTTGAAGGACATTTTATTACATGCAGCTCAGGGGAGAGACCGGTTGGAGTGGCCTGGGATGGGTGACATTTCCGGGTTGATATCCAATTTTTTCACCATGTTATTGCTTATTTTTTTATGTTTTTTCCCTGCGATACTGTGGAGTTTATTTGTGTTGGATAATTTGGGTTCATTCAAGCAGGCAGGTATGCAGGTCATGTTGGCGCTGGGGAATATTGTTTTTCCGATAGTCTTTTTAAGTCATACGTTATACGACACGTACAGGGTATTGAACCCGGCGTTTATTCTACCATCCATTCTGAAGGTGTGGTCGGACTATATGTATATATGGATAATCATGGTGGTGGGGAATTCAGTCAAGTTGCTGGTTTCGGATCTGGTTGGTATGGTGGCTGGGGATTTCATGAAGTTGTCTATATCGATATTTGTGAACATATATTTTTACGTGATAGCGGTGAGGGGGTTGGGTTTTTTATATTATTTCAATCGTTCCCGACTGGGTTGGGACATTTAGATGCCTGGCATGTATAATGAACATCGGGGGTGGCTGGCTCTGGAATTTAATGAGGGGATCTTGTGGCATTGGTGGTCGAGGAATGAAAATGCGGGGATGACAATGGATTTTGTCCGGTGATTGAGAAGATCCGATGGAAGGATGTGTTTTGTGAGTCTGGGTTCAGGTTCATGTCTGAATGGGAGTGGGATCCTGGATGGGTGTGGATGAAAGAGAATAAATTTATGGAGTGGAAGCAGGAGGAGGATGGGGGAGAGGTCTGCTGTATGGAATACGGGGAATCAATCCTCATCCGGGAAGAGAGCATGGACAAAGTTCTGAGCTGAGAAAGTCTGGAGATCCTCTGGTTGTTCACCGACGCCTATGAATTTGACTGGGATTCCGAGTTCTTTCTGGATAGCGACCACCATGCCGCCTTTGGAAGTCCCATCGAGTTTGGTGATCACGAGTCCATTGAGATGGACAGCTTTGTGGAATTCTCTGGCTTGAACCAGTGCATTCATTCCGGTTGTGGCGTCCAGAACAAGTAAGGAATAGTGTGGGGCCCCGGGAGTTAATTTATTCACGACTCTGTAGACTTTCTCCAATTCCCGCATGAGGTTGGTTTTGTTGTGGAGTCTGCCGGCGGTATCAATGATCAGCACATCCGCGCCATGGGTTTTGGCGGAAACGATGGCATCGTGAGCCACTGCAGCAGGGTCAGACCCATAGTTTCCGGCAACGATTGGGACCTGGAGACGCGGGCCCATTCTTTCAACTGATCTATGGCGGCTGCACGAAAGGTATCACAAGCGGCAAAAAAGGGTTTCAGACCATCCTGTTGGAATTTCCAGGCTAAACGAGCTGCTGTGGTGGTTTTTCCGGTGCCGTTGACTCCGACGAGGCAGATGATGGTCAGTTCGCCGGGGCGAAGGGGCAGGGAAGTATCAAATCGGGAAAGAGCCTCAGTGAGATATTGACGTGTCACATCGAGAGCCTTTGTGGATTTATGGCCTTGAGATTCGTATGATTGGCGGATGGCAGCCAGGATTTCCTGGGTGGTGCGCACGCCCAGATCAGCCTGGATCATGACATGTTCGAGTTCCTCAATCGTGTCCGCATCCAGCTTCGGTGATCGCGTCAATATCCGCTTCAGTTCATGAGTGAAGCTTTGCGTCGTTTTCTTGAGTCCGTCTTTCAGCTTTTGGAATAATCCCATAGAGAGTGCAGAAAAGTTATTATGTGTTGGATTGTGAGGGGGTGAGATTGTGCTGGTGGGACTCAGGCATGTGGTGGGTGGGGCCTTTTTGTGGCGGCCGATTTCAGGTTGAGGAATAGGGATTCGTTTAACCGGACTTTGCCGATGAGGGGTTTATTCTTGCTGAAACCGTGGCAGTCCGAGCCGCCGGAAATCAGGAGTTTGAGGTCCTGGGCAATGCGGGAGTATTTGCGTGCCATATAGCCGGAGTGACGCGTATGGAAACATTCAATTCCATCCAGGCCCAGGTTTTTGAGCGGGTGGATGAGGTCATCGCGTTTATTGAGGCCGGGGTGAGCGAGCACAGCCAATCCTCCGGCCTGATGGATCAAATGGATGGCGTCGGCGGCATCAAAACGGGTTTTGGGTACCCAGGCGGGGCCACCTTGATAGAGGAAGCGGCTGAATGCTGAGTCATAGGTGGGGCAGATTCCGAGGCGCACCAGAGTTCGGGCGACATGTGGGCGTCCGGGAGACCGGCAGTTGGCCAGATCAAATACAGATTGTGCCTGAATAGTCACCCCCATTTTATTGAGCCGGTCGATCATGGAGTGGATGCGGTCCTGTCGGGCTTTGCGGAAGATTTCGATTTGTTCCTGCAGTGGGGAATTGGTCACGTCGAGGAAATATCCGAGGATATGAACTTCGGAATCATTCATTTCGGCGGTGAGTTCTGTGCCGTAGATGAATTCGATTTGTTTTTCCTGGCAGGCGGATTTTGCTCTTTCACAGGCTTCGAGGGTATCGTGATCGGTGATGGCGAGTGCGCGGATTCCAAGTCGGCTGGCGCGCTCTACGACTTCTTCCGGGCTGAAGGTGCCATCTGAAAAAAAGGTATGGAGGTGCAGATCCGCGAACATTGTCTGGCTGGATTTAAGTATTGGGTGAATGGTTGGCTCTGACCCGGGGGGCGGTGAGGCCCGCAGGGGTTTCTGGCCAATGGTCAGGGAATTTCCAGCGGAAAGAGATGAGGAGATGGATTTTAAAAGGTTCCATTGGCGGATCGGCTGGGTCGTAAGGTGGAGTCTTTCACTTTATCCAGGATACCATTGACGAATTTTCCGCTTTGTTCGGTGGAATATTTTTTTGCGAGGTCGACGGCTTCGTTGATGGAAACGATGGGTGGAATATCGAGGCGGTGTTGGATTTCAAAAATAGCCAATCTGAGAATGGATCGATCGACGGTGGCTATGCGGTGCAGGGACCAGTTTTCCGCATGTTTGGCAATTTCGAGGTCTGAGGCATCGGAGTTTTCGAGGGCTCCACGGATGAGGGATTCGGCGAAGGACCGGATGGTGAGGTCTTTGGTGGTGAGTGGGGGCAATTCGATCTCTTTGCCGTAGGTGGGGCCCTTGATTTGTTTCATGGCGGCAGACATGAGCTGGCTATCCCAGAAAGTTTTGAGTGCCTCCTCGAGGTTATCGGGGCGGTTGATTTCATGCTGGAAAAGGAACTGAAGTGCCTTTTCCCGTGCTATCCTTCTGGGTTGCATTGATTAAGAATTGAACTGAATTAGAACCGTGTCCAGTGGCGGACGATCGGCTGGTTCCCGGGGTGTCTGGCCGTCACCGGACCCATGAACGATCAGTATACCTCAATATGCGGGCATTGACGAATCAAATTCTTTCGCCCAGGCGAGAATGCCTCCCTGGACGGTGAATGAGCTATGGAATCCGGCTGAGCGGAGGATCTGGACAGCTTCGGCCGATCGTTTGCCGGATTTGCAATGAACCAGGTAGGTGTGGTTGGCGGGCAGCTGAGGCAGGTGCTGAGTGAGTGAGGCGAGCGGGATGAGTCTGGCCCCTGGGATATGGGCGATTTCAAACTCCTCGGGATCCCGGACGTCGAGGATTGTTGTATTTTGGTCCGGGGACTTCAGGGCATGGTGAAGTTGGTGGATGAGTTTACCGGGCGGGTGGTGGAAGGCAGGAAATGGCGAAGCGGCCTGCAGGCGGCGGTGGAAGCCAAAGAAGGGGCGCCGATACAGGCGGAAGGCAATATCCTCAATGCCATTACCATGCAACACCTGTTGCAGCAGTATCCGAAAATCGCCGGCATGACCGCTACCGCGCAGCCTTCCGCCGAAGAGTTCTTCAGTTTTTACGGCCTGCGGA